>JALRCL010000546.1 GCA_023268575.1 Patulibacter sp. | reverse complement strand
GGGTCAGCGCCGGCCGGTGAACGTGATCGGGTTGGTCAGGCCGTAGCGCTTCAGCGCGGCCTGGACGGTGCCGTCGCGGCGGAGGTCGGCGATCGTGTCGTCGAGGGCCTCCGTCAGCGCGGTGTTCGACTTCGCGTGCAGCAGGGTCTCGGCGTTGATCGCCTGCGAGGACGGGAAGGCGGGATCGGGGCGCGCGGGCACGACCCGCAGCTCCGCGCCGGACGCCTTCTGGGCGTAGTTCGCGGCCTCGCCGGAGCCCATCACCGCGACCTTCGAGCGACCGGTCGCGACGTCCTGGAAGACCTCGGCGGTCGACTGGAAGAGCTTCACGCCGTCCTTGCCGAGGACCTTCTGGATCTGCTCGGTCCACAGCTGGCCGCTGCCGACGGCGACGCGGCCCCCGGCATCCTCGAGCCGGTCCACGCCGTCCTTCGAGACGAACGCCGTGAAGTCGTAGTAGATCGGGTCGGTGTGCCCGAGGGTCTTCGAGGCCTCGCGCTCGGGGGTGAGGTACCAGCCGCCGGTCAGGACGTCGGCGCGCCCGGACTCCAGCGCGGGCAGCGCGCCGGCCGAGCCGGGGAAGCGCAGCGTCTCGATCTTCAGGCACTCGCGCTTCGCGAACGCCTCGAGCACCACGCCCTCCAGGCCGGTGAGCTTCCCGTCCTCGATCTCGATGTAGGGCAGCGCCGGCGCGACGGAGACGGTGAGCACGCCCGGCTTGCGGGTCCGCAGCTCGTGCGCGGGGGTGCACGACGCGGCGGCAGCAGCGGTGGTGGCGTCGCCGTCGTCACCGCCGCACGCGGCGAGGACGAGGGCGGACGCGACGGCCGCCAGCAGGGCGAGCGCGCGCAGGGTGGGATGTCGGTCGGATGACACGGGACCTTCCTGGGTGGTGGGTGGGGCGAGGGTGGTCGTCAGCGGGACCAGCCGCGCGTGCCGGTGCGCCGCGAGGCGAACCGGGTCAGCGGGACGAGCAGGGCGAGGTAGAGCAGCGCGCTGAGCGCCAGGACGCTGAGGTGGCGGTCCTCGAGCGTCCCGATCTCGCTGCCGCGGGCCAGCAGCTCCGGGTAGCCGACGGTGAAGGCGAGCGCCGTCAGCTGGACGACCTGGACGGCGAGGCCCGTCACCGGCGGCACGGCGTGGCGCAGCGCCTGGGGCAGGATCACCCGCCGGTACTGGTCGAGCGTCGACAGGCCGACGGCGCGGGCGGCGTCGCGCTGCGTCCGCCCGACGGCCCGCAGGCCGCCACGGAAGACCTCGGCGCTGAAGCCCCCGACGGAGACGGCGATGGCGGCCACGACGGCGGCGAAGGAGCTGAGCGTCAGGCCGGCGCTCGGCAGGCCGAAGTACGCGACGTAGATGAGCACGAGGACCGGCACGCCGCGGCTCAGCTCGACGAGCGCCGCGAGCGCGACGCCGGTGCCGCGGCCGGCCGCCTGCAGGGCGAGGGCGAGCAGCAGGCCCAGCGGCAGCCCGATCGCCAGCGCCGTGCCCGACAGCAGCGCCGAGCGGAGCAGGCCGCCGAGGAGGTCGGGGAGCCACGACCACCAGTCCGCCAGCACCGTCGCGGTCATCGCGCCCCGACCCCATCGGCGTGGCGGGCGGCGAGATGGCGGGCCAGCAACCCGACCGGCAGGCTCATCGCGAGGTACAGCACCGCCGCGGCGCCGAACACGGCGAGCCCGTCGAGCGTCCGCTGGGATTCGCCGAGCGCGTGGTAGGTCACGTCGGCGACGCCGATCGTCGACACGATCGCGGAGTCCTTCAGCAGCCCGACGGCGTACGTGCCGAGCGCGGGCAGCACGACGACGAGCGCCTGCGGGCCGACGACGTGGCGGATCCGGTCGACGGGCCCCAGGCCGAGCGCGCGGGCGGCGGCGTCCTGCTCCGGGGGCACGGA
>JALRCL010000464.1 GCA_023268575.1 Patulibacter sp. | reverse complement strand
CAGCTGCACCCAAGCTAAAGGTAATAGCTCGCGCTGGTGTTGGTTTAGACAATATTGATGTTAAGGCGGCAGATGCTGCGCGGGCCAGGCACGCCGTGGCGGCGGATGCGCGGCGCGCGCGAGCACCTCGACCGGCTGATCTTCGGAGAGATCGAACGGCGCCGACGCACCGGCGAACGCGGCGAGGACCTGCTCAGCCTCCTGCTCGTCCTCGCGATCGTCGCCGGGGTCGCCGTCGGCGGCGGGTTCTCGGGTCGCGACGGCGGGACGCCCGCGGCCCGCAGCGCGAGCGAGCCCGCCGACGACGAGGCCGCCGACGACGAGGTGGTCAGCGACCCCGCCTTCGACGCCGCCGGCCGCGAGGGCGCCAAGCGTCTGCTCGACGCCGACCCCCGGAGCGCGTGGGCGCTGCCGGACGCGCTGGAGCCCGCGATGGACCGGCTGTGGGACGGCGACCGCGGCGCGTACGTCTCCCCGGGCGGGCGGATCAGCACCCGCCTGAACGCGGAGATGCTGCGGATCCACGCCGGCGCGGCGCTGGCCGACCACCGCGGCCCGGCGCGCAAGGACGACCGCCTCGCGGGCCTCGTGCGGTTCCTCACCGGTCCGGCGTTCCTGCGCGACCGCCGCGGCGTGCGCTTCGGCGGCTCCCGCCACAACGCCGTCCACGTGCCCGGGTGGAAGCAGTCCTCGGCCAGCGAGGTCAACCAGCACCCGAGCATCGACGCGGTCGCCGCGCGCAGCCTGCGCGCGGCGTGGCTCGCCCGCGACCGCGTCGGCCTGCCGGACGCCGAGCGCCACGCGATCCGCACGACGGTGAGCGCCGTGGCCCGCTCGCGGGCGTTCCGCGCGCCCGCCCGGCTGCTGAACCAGATCAACTGGAACGCCGACCTCTACGCCGCCGACGCGACGGTCACGGGCGACCCGACGCTGCTGCGCCGGGACTACCGGGAGCAGCTCGCGTGGTTCGCCGCGCACGCGCACGAGCCCGAGCGCCCGGGCCGCACGCCGAACCTCTCGGCGGGGGACGGCTTCTTCTACCGCCCGGGCGTCGTCCCGTCGGCCCCGGTGGACCACGCCGACACCGTCGAGTACGCGAACGTCGTGCTCGGGGCGCTGCGCTACGCCGGCCAGGCCGACCGGGCCGGGATGCGGCCGCTGCCCGAGCGCCAGCTGCGGACGCTGCGCGGCTGGGCCTCCCACGTCGTGACCGCGGATTGGACGCCGTCGGGCTACCTCAACTGGGAGACGGGGAAGGGCCGCACGCGGATCCACCTGCGCCAGTACTGGGCGCTGGCGCTGGACGGCGTCGTCGGGGCCCTGCGCGGCGGCGGGTCGGTGACGATGCGGCCGGCGTCGCAGGGCTCGCTGCTGCTGGCGCGCGGCACCCGGCTCTTCCGCCAGTGGGCGCTCGAGGAGGGGACGATCCTGCTCGACGCGGCGTCGTTCGGCTTCCGCACGACCTTCGAGAGCGTCCGCCGCAACCGCATCACGGCCACCGTGCGGTTCGCCGCGACCCTCGCCGACTGGGCGGCGGGCTGCGGCTGCGACGGCCGCCTGCCCGACCCGGAGGCCGACCGCGCGCCGCTGCGGACCGCCTTCGACCCGGAGCTCGGACGGCTCGCGGTGAACACCGCGCGCTACGCCACGGCGGTCGGTCCGCCGACGAGCGTGCCGACCGGCGGCGGCCTCGAGCCCGCGTGGATCCTCGACGGGCGGGCCCGTCCGCTGCTCTCGCTCGGCGGCGGCGGGCGCGGCAGCCTCGGCCTGACGCTCACGCGGCGGGGGCGCAAGCAGCTCGACACCCAGCCGGGCGAGCCCGGCGGTACGGACCCGCAGCTGCGGTTGCGCCCCGCCGGCGAGGACCGGTACACCGGCGTCATGACGAGCGGCAGCGGCGACGTCCGGGTCACGCACCGCTTCACCCCCGAGGGGATCGAGACGCGCTACGTCGTCGAGCCGAAGGGCCGCGACGTCGGCGTGACGCTGCGGATCCCGTCGGGCTCCGGCGGCACCGTCCAGTGCCTGCCGCCCGAGATCTGGTCCGGGCGCGGCTGCGCGCGGGGCTACCTCGTCCGCAGCGGCCTGGCCGGGATGCGGGTCGCGCTGCGCGGGCTGCCACGGCGCGTGACGAGCGAGCTCGAGCGGCCGGCCTACCGGACGCTGAACCCCCGCCCGGGCCTGCAGGCGACCGTGCGCTTCGTCGTCGACCGTCGCACGGTGATCGTTCGCGACATCGCCCCGCTCGCGCCGTGATCGGCCGCGCGGCGCAGATCAGTGCGCGCCGAGCTCCTCACGCCCACGGACCTCGCCGGCGCGCAGGATCAGCAGGTGTCGGCCGTCGGCGTCGAGCACCTTCAGGAACCCGGGATCGGTCGCCAGGACCCACCCGGTGAGGACGCCCGAGGTGGTCTCGATCCGCTCCTTTGGAACCCACGGGGTGCGGGAGGTCGCAGCCGCCACGAGCAGGACGACGACAGAGAGCAGCCCGACCCGCTCGACGGCGAGCCGCAGGACGCGCCCCGCCGGACGCGAGACGTCGGCCCGGCTGGCGAGCAGCAGCGCGCTCGTGACCGCGGCCAGCAGCGGCAGCACCCACCAGCCGTCCGTCGTCAGCGCGAGCGACAGGCAGATCGCGACGAGCACGAGGACCGCGATCGCCGCCTCCGGCCGGTGCCGTGCGCGGCGCCACCACGCGAAGGCGACCACGGGCACGAGCAGGCCGAGCGCCGCCGCGGCGAGCGCGTGGTCGCCCATGAGCGTCCCGAGCATCAGCGCGGGCAGGTCGTCGAGGTCGACGGTGTGCGTGATCGCGAACGCGACGTCCCAGTCGTAGCCCGCGATCGCGAGGATCCGCAGCAGGACCACGAGCACCGCGACCCCGGTGGCGATGCCCGCCTCGGTCCCGAGGCGCGACGGGTGCCCGCGGTCAGGCGGGGCGGCGGGCTCCGCGTGGCTCAATCGATCTCCAGCCGGTCCAGCAGGGTCTCGTCGGAGCGCCAGTTGCGCCGGACCTTCACCTGGAGGTCGAGGTGCACGCGGGTCCCGAGCTCGCGCTCGAGCTCCTTGCGCGCCGCGGTGCCGACGTTGCGGATCATCTTCCCGCCGGCGCCGATGAGGATCCCCTTCTGCGAGGGCGTCTCGACCCAGGCGTTCGCGACGACGACGTGGAGGTCGTCCTTGGGACGCTCGACCTCCTCGACGGCGACCTCGACCGCGTGCGGGACCTCCTGGAAGGTCCGCCGCAGCACCTGCTCGCGGATGAGCTCGGCGAGCAGGACGTGGCGGGGCTGGTCGGTCCGCTCGTCCTCGGGGAAGTAGAACGGCCCGCGCGGCAGGAGCCGGACGAGGTGGTCCAGCAGCGCGTCGACGCCCTTGCCCGTCCGGGCCGAGATCGGGAAGACGTCCTCGGCCACGTCGAGCTCGGAGGCGGCCATGAGCGTGCGGATCGTCCGCTCGCGGTCGATCCGGTCGACCTTGTTCACCGCCACGACCACCGGCAGGCGGCCCCCCGCGCCGGCGTCGGCCAGCTGCCGGGCGATCCAGCGGTCCCCGGGCCCCACCCCCTCCTCGCCGTTGAGCACGAGCAGCGCGACGTCCGCCTCGCGGACCTCGCTCTGGACCCGCCGCTGCATCCGGCCGGTCAGCGAGTCCAGCGGCCGCTGCACGCCGGGCAGGTCGACGAGCACGAGCTGGGCGTCGCCTCGGGTCAGCACGCCCCGGATCGCCCGCCGCGTCGTCTGCGGCTTGTCGGAGGTGATCGCGACCTTCGCGCCGACGAGCGCGTTGGTCAGCGTCGACTTGCCGGCGTTCGGGCGGCCGGCCAGCGCGACGAACCCCGACCGGGTGTCGGGCGCCGCGAGCGGCTCGCCCGGGTCGGGGACGGGCAGCTCGATGCCGGGAAGGTCGTCCTCGTCGTCCACGCCCCGATGATCGCAGCGTCGGGCCCGTCCAGCGCTCGCGGTGCCCCGCCGGCCCGCGCCGGGTCAGTCCGGCGCCGGCAGCCAGGAGAGGATCTGGGCCTGGACGGCGAGCATCTCGCCGTCGTCGACCTCGTGGTCGAACCCCACGAGGTGCAGCACGCCGTGGACGACCGCCTCGCGCAGGTCGACGGTGTGCTCCGGGCAGATCACGACGTCGCCGATCTCGCGCGGACCGAAGACCGGGCCGGCGCCGTCGATCGGGAACGAGAGGACGTCCGTCGGGGCGTCCTTGCCGCGGTGCTCCCGGTTCAGGAGGTGGATCGCGCCGGCGTCGACGATCGAGATGGCGAGGTGCCCGTCGTGGACGCCCGCGGCGGCGGCCGTCGTCTCGACGAGCCGCCGCAGGTCCTCGCCCGTCGGCAGGCCGGCGGGGACGTCGTCCCCGCCGGCCCGCTCCAGGGTGAGCTCGATCTCGATCCGCTCGTCGCTCACGCGCCCCGTCGCCGCGGCTCGCGCCGCTCGGCGGGACGGAGCTCCGGCGCCTGGCGCTCGTCGTGCTCGTCGTAGGCGTCGACGATCCGCTGGACGAGCTTGTTGCGCACGACGTCGCTGCGCCCGAAGCGGACGAACTCGACGTCCTCCAGGCCGTCGAGGATGTCCCCGATGACCATGAGGCCCGACCGCTGCTCCTTCGGCAGGTCGACCTGCGTGACGTCGCCCGTGATGACCATCTTCGACCGGTAGCCCAGCCGGGTCAGGAACATCTTCATCTGCTCGGGCGAGGTGTTCTGAGCCTCGTCGAGAACGACGAAGGCGTCGTTCAGGGTGCGGCCGCGCATGTAAGCCAGCGGTGCGATCTCGA
>JALRCL010000440.1 GCA_023268575.1 Patulibacter sp. | reverse complement strand
GACCGCACGACCCTTCGAGCTCTACGACGCCACGCTCCGCGACGGCATGCAGGGCGAGGGGATGTCCCTCTCCGCGGAGGAGAAGCTCCGCGTCGCGCTGAAGCTCGACGAGCTCGGCGTCACCCTCATCGAGGCGGGCTTCCCGGCCTCGAACCCGAAGGAGCAGGAGCTCTTCGCGCTGCTGGCGCAGGAGACCTGGACCCACTCGCGGATCGCCGCCTTCGGGATGACCCGTCGGCGCGACCTGCGCGCCGACGAGGACCCGTCGCTGCGGATCCTCGCGGACGCGTTCTGCGACGTGACGACGATCGTCGGCAAGACCTGGGGCCTGCACCTCGAGAAGGTCGTGCGCGTCGATCCCGCGGAGAACCTCCGGCTGATCGCCGACTCCGTCGCGTTCCTCGTCGGCGAGGGCAAGCGCGTCATCTACGACGCCGAGCACTTCTTCGACGCCTGGCGCGACGACCGCGAGTACGCGCACCGCTGCCTGCGCGCCGCCGTCGACGCAGGTGCGGACACGCTGACGCTCTGCGACACGAACGGCTCGTCGCTGCCGATGCAGATCCACGAGGCGGTCAGCGCCGTGGTCGCCGAGCTCGGCGAGCACGCGCGGATCGGCATCCATGCCCACGACGACACCGGCTGCGGCGTGGCGAACTCGCTGCTCGCCGTCCAGGCGGGCGCGACCCACGTGCAGGGCACGACGAACGGCATCGGCGAGCGCACCGGCAACGCGAACCTCACGACGATCACCGCCGACCTGCAGCTGAAGCTCGGGGTCACGGCGCTCCCCGAGGGCCACCTGCCGAAGCTCACCGAGACGGCCCACTTCGTCGACGAGCTGTTGAACCGCACGCCGCGGCCGACGCAGCCCTACGTCGGGCGAAACGCGTTCGCCCACAAGGGCGGCCTGCACATCGCGGGCATCCGCGCCGACGCGTCGACGTTCGAGCACGTCGACCCGATCGACGTCGGCAACCAGCGCGAGATCCTCGTCTCGGAGCTCGCCGGCAAGGGCACCGTCGTCGAGAAGGCCGCCGACGCCGGCCTCGAGGTGAGCGACGAGCAGGCGACGCGGATCATCGAGCGCGTCAAGGAGCTCGAGCACCGCGGCTACCACTACGAGGCGGCGGACGCGAGCTTCGAGCTGCTGCTGCGCCGCGAGACCGGCGCCTACGAGCCGCTGTTCCGGCTGGAGAGCTGGCGCGTCATCGTCGAGCAGCGCGCCGGCGGGCGGGTCGAGACCGAGGCGACGATCAAGATCTGGGTCGGGGACGAGCGCTTCGTCCGGACCGCCGAGGGCAACGGCCCCGTGCACGCGCTGGACCGCGCGCTGCGCGCCGCGATCGCCGGCGTGCACCCGCACCTCGCCGACATCGAGCTCGTGAACTTCAAGGTCCGGATCCTCGACGAGACGAAGGGCACCGGGGCGGTGACCCGCGTGCTCATCGACGCCTCGGACGGTCAGCGGACCTGGGGCACGATCGGCGTCGGCGAGAACCTCATCGGCGCCTCGTGGGACGCGCTCGTGGAGTCGCTCGCCTGGGCGGAGCAGCCGGGGCGGACGGCCGCCGCGGAGGCGCCGCGGGACGACGCGGCCGACGGCGACGCGGTGCCGGTCCCGCGATGAGCGACGAGCCCGAGCTCGTCCCGCTCGCCCGCCCGGTCATCGGCGAGGCCGAAGAGCAGGCGGTCCTCGAGGTCCTCCGCTCGGGCCACCTCTCGCTGGGTCCGCGACTGCCTGCGTTCGAGGAGGCGTTCGCCGCGCGCGTCGGCGCGGCGCACGCGAGCGCCGTGTCCTCCGGCACGGCGGGCCTGCATCTCGCGCTGCGCGCCGTCGGCGTCGAGGCACCGACCGGCGAGGCCGGCGCCGGCCCGGGGCCCGAGGTCGTCACCTCGCCGTTCTCGTTCATCGCCTCGTCGAACGCCGGGCTCTTCGAGCGGGCGGTCCCGGTCTTCGTCGACGTCGATCCGGTGACGCTCAACGTGCCGTCCGCCGCGGTCGCCGCGGCGGTCACCGAGCGCACCGCGGCGCTGCTGCCGGTCCACATCTTCGGCGTCCCGGCGCCGACCCCGCAGCTCGAGGCGCTCGGCGTGCCGATCGTCGAGGACGCCTGCGAGGCGCTCGGCGCGCTGCACCCCGACGGCGTGCCGGTCGGCGGCCGCGGGCACCCGGCGGTCTTCGCGTTCTACGCGAACAAGCAGATGACGACCGGCGAGGGCGGCATCGTGACCGTCGGCGACCGAGCGACGAAGGACCGTCTGGACAGCGAGCGCAACCAGGGCCGCGCGCCCGGCATGGCGTGGCTGGACCACGACCGCCTCGGCTTCAACTACCGGCTGTCCGACATCCAGTGCGCGCTCGGCCTCGCCCAGCTCGGCCGGCTCGACGAGCTGCTCGGGGGCCGGGAACGGGTCGCCGCCGCCTACGCCGAGCGGCTCGCGGGTCTCGCGGAGCGCACCGGCCTCGAGCTGCCGGCGACCGACGCCGATCTCGCGAGCACCGAGGTCGCGGGCGCCCGGCGCTCGTGGTTCGTCTACGTCGTGCGGCTGCCACGCGACGTCGATCGCAACGCGACGATCGTCGAGCTCGGGCGCCGGGGGATCCAGACCCGCGACTACCTGCCCGCCATCCATCTCTTCTCGTTCTACCGGGAGCGGTTCGGCTTCCGCGAGGGGCAGTTCCCCGTCGCCGAGGACGCAGCGCGCCGCGGCTTGGCGCTGCCGCTGTTCCCGACGATGACCGAGGCACAGATCGACCGGGTCGTCGCCGAGCTGACCGACGTCCTGACGCGCTGACCGGGCGGTAGGCTCGCGGCGTCCCCGATCGCGACCGGGTCCGAGCCGGTCGAGAGGAGCCTGCCGTGTCCGCCTTCCGCGCCGCCGTCGAGAGTGGCGACCCCGACCGCATCGTCGCCGAGCTCGCCGACGACGTCGTCTTCCACAGCCCGGTCGCCCACACCCCGTACCACGGCAAGGCGGTCGTGGGGATGATCCTGCGCGCCGTCTTCCGCGTCTTCGAGGGCTTCCGCTACGAGGCGGAGATCGGAGCGGAGGACGAGCACGTGCTCGTGTTCCGCGCCCGGGTCGACGACAAGGACGTCCAGGGCATCGACCTGCTGCGGACCGGCGAGGACGGCAAGGTCACCGAGCTCACGGTGATGGTCCGTCCGCTGTCGGCCGCCACCGCGGTCGCGGCGCGGATGAAGGTCGAGTACGAGCGCGGGATGGCCGAGCTCGCGGGCTCGGGCGACTGACGCCCGCGCGGGGCCTCCGGCGGAGTCCTGCGGCGCGGCCGAGGCTCCGGCGCCGATGTCGAGGGTTGCCGGGCGGGCGGGGCCTCGGGTCAGGGTCCTGCGGCGCGGCCTAGACTCCGGCGCCTATGTCGAGGTTTGCTGAGCCGCAGGACCCCGTCTTCCGGGCGATGAACACGTCGCTGGGGTTCGACCAGCGGCTCTGGCGCCAGGATCTCCGCGGCTCGCGCGCGCACGCGCGAATGCTGTCCGCCCGCGGGATCATCGGCGAGGACGACCTCGAGGCGATCCTCCGCGGCTTCGCGCAGATCGAGGGAGAGCTCGAGCGCGGCGCCTTCCCGTTCGAGCCGGACGACGAGGACATCCACATGGCGGTCGAGCGCCGGCTGACGGAGCTCGTCGGCGACCCCGGCGCCCGGCTCCACACCGCCCGCTCGCGCAACGACCAGGTCGCCACCGACGTCGCCCTCTGGGTCGGCGAGGCGGCCGAGCGCGCGGTCGCCGCCGTCGAGGCGCTGATGACGGCCCTGATCGACGTCGCCGAGGCGCACCGCGACTGGCCGATGCCGGCCTACACGCACCTGCAGCGGGCGCAGCCGGTCTACCTGGCCCACCACCTGCTCGCGTACGTGTGGATGCTGGAGCGCGACCGCGCGCGGTTCCGCTTCGCGGGGGAGCAGGCGCTGCGGCGGATGCCGCTGGGCGCCGGCGCCCTCGCCGGCGTGAACTTCGCGACCGACCGCACCATGACGGCCGCCGAGCTGGGGTTCGGCGAGCCGGCGCCGAACTCGATCGACGCGGTCTCCAACCGGGACTTCGTCCTGGACTACCTGAACGCCGCGGCGACGTGCGCCACGCACCTCTCGCGGCTGGGGCAGGAGATCGTCCAGTGGGCGAGCGAGGAGTTCGGGTTCCTGACGCTGCCGGACGCGTGGTCGTCGGGCAGCTCGCTCATGCCGCAGAAGAAGAACCCGGACTGCGCCGAGCTGCTGCGCGCGAAGGCGCCGCGGATCGTCGGCCACCTCCAGGCGCTGCACGGCGTGATCCATGCGTTGCCGCTGACGTACAACAAGGACCTCCAGGAGGACAAGGAGCACCTGTTCGACGCGGCCGACACGATCGAGCAGGCGCTCGCCGCGGCGACGGGCATGATCGCCGGCGCGACGTTCCGGCGGGACCGGATGGCCGCCGCCGCGGCCGACGAGCTGCTCGCCGCGACCGACCTCGCCGACGAGCTCGTCAAGCGCGGGGTGCCGTTCCGGCAGTGCCACGCGATCGTGGGCGGCCTCGTCCGCGAGGCGGTCGACTCGGGCCGCACCCTGTCGCAGCTCTCCGACGACGAGCTGCGCGCGCAGAGCGAGCACCTCGGCCCGTGGGTCCGCGAGGTCATCGAGCCGCTGTCGCTCCTGGAGCGCAAGCAGAGCCAGGGCGGCACGGCGTCGGCGCAGGTGACCGCGCAGCTCGAGCTCGCGCGCGACCTGCTGGCGTGACCGACGCGCCGCTCGGGCTGCCGGCCGCGTTCTACGCGCGGCCGGTCGTCGAGGTCGCCCGCGACCTCGTCGGCTGCCTGCTCGTCGGGGACGGCGCGGTGGGGAGGATCGTCGAGACCGAGGCGTATCACGAGACCGAGCCGGCCAGTCACGGCTTCGGCGATCCGCCTCGCCCGACGCCGCGCACCCGGACGCTCTTCGGCCCGCCGGGGCACGCGTACGTGTACCGCTCCTACGGCATCCACGCGTGCGTCAACGCGGTCTGCGAGCAGGACGGCGTCGCCGCCGGCGTGCTCGTGCGCGCCGTCGAGCCGTGGGCCGGCCTCGAGCGCATCGCGGCCCGGCGTCCCGGACGCGCCCGGCGCGAGTGGGCGTCGGGACCGGGGCGCCTGACCCTCGCGCTCGGCATCGAGCTCGAGGACGACGGGGCGGACCTGCGCGACGGCGCCGTCCGGATCCTCGGTCGGCCGGCCGACGCGCCGGCGCCCCGCGTGGTCACTGGTCCCCGGATCGGCATCACGCGCGCCGTCGAACTGCCGTGGCGCTTCGTCGACGCGGGCAGCGCGGACGTCTCGCGCCCGTGGCCGCCGGCGATGCGCGCGGCGCGCGGGTAGCGCCGAAGGACCGGCTTCGGAATGCGGCGGCGGTGCGGGCGGTCACGGACCGAGCGTCGTGCCGGCCGGGTCCGAGAGCCGGACCGGTGGTCTGCCCGAGGATCCGGGCGGCGCGCGGCGATGCGTCGGCGGTCGCTTCTGCGCGCCGCGTCGTTCCGAGACAGGTCCTAGCCCAGCGGGACGGCGCCGCTGTCCGGACTGCCGCCCCCGGAGCCGCCGCCACCGGGGCTGGAGCCCGCGGCGCCGCTGCTGCCCGACGGCGCGGGGTTCGGGTTCGGGTTCGCCGGGGTCGCGGGCGTGTTCCCGCTGCCGGAGCCGCTGCTGCCGCCGCCGGAGCCGCTGCCGCTGCCGGACCTGGAGCCCGATCCCGTGGACCCCGATCCGGAGCCGCTGGGCGGCGTCGCGGTCGTGCTGCCGGACGCCTCGCCCGAGCCGTCGCCACCCGCCGCGGCCGAGCCGGTCGCGTCGTCGTCGGAGCCCAGCGGCACGTCCTCGCCCTCGGGCTCGTCGCGGGCGTCCTGCGGAGCGCGGTCGGCGAAGATCCGCTCGGCCGCGCCGACGAACGTGCCCCAGATGCCGGCCGGATAGGTGCCGCCCTCGACGGGTTCGCCCGCGTACTCGGTGAGCATCGGCTTCGCGCCGTCGGGGTAGCCGACCCAGACCGCGACCGTCAGTCGCTTGCTGAAGCCGACGAACCACGCGTCGATGTTGTCGGAGGTCGTGCCGGTCTTGCCCGCGGCGAAGCCGCCGTACTGCGCGCGCTTGTCGGTGCCGGTGGTGACGACGGTGCGCATGATCGCGGTCGTCGCGTCGGCGACCTGCGGCGAGAGGACGCGCACGCGTCGCGGCTCGTTGCGGGTCACGTCCTTGCCGTCGTCGACGGCCATGATCCCGACGGGACCGCCGTTCGGCGCGCCGAGCGTGCCGTTGACGCGCAGGCCCCGCGTCGCGAACGTCTCGTAGGAGTGCGCGAGGTCGAGCACGGTGACGCCGCGCCGGGGCGCGCCGAGGACCAGCGCCGCGTTCGAGGAGACGGGGGTCCGGATGCCCATCCGCCGGATGAGGCGCGCGATCCGCTTCGTGCCGACCTTGAGGCCGACCTGCGCGTAGACGGAGTTGTCCGAGAAGGTGAGGGCGCGCGCCAGCGACGTCGTGCCGGAGTACGCGTTGTGATCGTTCGTCACCGTGAACGTCTCGCGGTTGCCCTCGTGGTCGCGGACCCGGAAGCTCACGCGCTTCGAGGTCCACGTCGAGGACGGCGAGATCCCCTCGCGCAGCGCCTGGGCGAGCACGAACGGCTTGAACGCCGATCCCGGCTGTCGCTCGCCCTGCGTGGCGAGGTTGAACGGACGCTCGCGGAAGTTGCGCCCGCCGACCATCGCGCGGACCTCGCCGGTGCGGTTGTCGATCGCCACGAGCGAGGCCTGGGGGCCGGTCGGCGAGGCGAGGTACTGCTTCACGGCGCTCTCGGCCGCGTCCTGCAGCGACTGGTCGAGCGTCGTGCGCACCCGCAGGCCGCCCTCGTAGGTGCGCCGCGCCCCGTAGCGCTCGACGAGCTGCGCGCTGATCCACGACGCGAAGTACGGGTTCTTCGCGTTGAGCGACGGGGGCTCGACCTCGCTGCGGCCGGGCAACGGCTCGTTGCGGGCCTCCTCGTAGCGATCGATCGAGAGCATCCCCTGCTCGCGCATCTTCAGGAGGACCGTGTTGCGGCGCCGCAGCGCCGCCTCGGGGTTCACGGTCGGATCGAAGCGCGACGGCGACGCGATGATCGCGGTCAGGAGGGCCGACTCCGCGGGGCGCAGCTCCTTCGCGCAGGGCCGGTCCGAGGTCTGTCCGCAGCCACGGTGGTCGGCGGTGCGGCCGAAGTACGTCCGCGCCGCGGTCTCGACGCCGTACGCGCCGTTGCCGAAGTAGACCCGGTTCAGGTACTGGGTGAGGATCTTGCTCTTCGGCCACTTGCGCGTCATGTGGTACGCGAGCGCGGCCTCCCGGAGCTTCTGGAACACCGTGCGCTGGTTCTCGGCCTGGAGGCCGAGCTTGATGAGCTGCTGCGTGATCGTCGAGGCACCCTGGACCGCGCCGCCGGAGAGCACGTCCTGGACGGCGGCGCGCGCGATGCCCTTGAGGTCGACGCCGCTGTTCTCGCGGAACCGCTGGTCCTCCATCGCGATGACGGCGTCCTTCATCGACGGGGCGATCTGCGCGTCGGTGACGACGTAGCGGGCGTTCGCGCCCACGAGCGTGCCGATCTGGCGGCCGGAGCGGTCCAGGAGCACCGAGTTGCGCGCCGTGCGGAACTCCTTGGCGGCGTCGAGGTCCGGGAGGTCGCTGGCGACAGCCATCATCATCCCGAAGACCGTCGAGACGACGGCGAGCGCGCCGAGCGGCACGAGCAGGAGCAGGAGCCGGATCCACCGGAAGCGCAGCTTCGGCCGGGCGGGGCGGCCCGGCGGGATCCCATCGCCGTCGCGCGCGAGCCCCGGGCCCGTCGCCGGGTCGATGGGCGGCCCGGCGGGGCCGCCGCCGTGCGGCGCGCCGGTTGCGACGGTCGACGGCGGCTGCGGGCGCGCCTCGCGTGCGCCCGCGGGAAGCCGGCTGAGCGGCACGTCGGCGCCCTGCTCGCGCCCGGCGGCCGGCGCGTCGGACCGGCGATCGGCCGGGACGGCGGCTCGCGCGGCGCGCGAGCGGTCGGGCCGCGGGGACGCGAGCCGGAGCTCCGGCGTCGCGTCGGGATCGATCGACCGTCGCGCGGGCGGGGCCGCCGGACGCGCCGGGGCATCGCCACCGGGTCGCGGGCGCGGTCGCCGCGTCGGATGCCTTCTTTCCGTTCGCCGATGGCCTGCAGGTATTGATCGATGCCGGAGTACGTGCGGTCGTGCAACCTGGCGGTTCGGTACGAGATGACGAAGTGATTGCCGCGGCGCAGGC
>JALRCL010000378.1 GCA_023268575.1 Patulibacter sp. | reverse complement strand
GCAACAACGTCGTGCTCTCCCGCCGCGTGGTTCTTGAGGAGGGCCGCAAGCACGAGCGCGGCGAGATCCTCGGCAAGCTGCAGAAGGGCATGATCCTGCCGGGTACCGTCTCGAGCATCGTCGACTTCGGCGCGTTCGTGGACCTCAACGGCATCGACGGCCTGATCCACATCAGCGAGCTGTCCTGGACGCACGTCAACCACCCGAGCGAGGTCGTCGCGATCGGCGACACCGTCCAGGTGAAGGTCCTCGACATCGACCGCGACCGCCAGCGCATCTCGCTGGGTCTCAAGCAGACCCAGGAGGACCCGTGGCAGCGGGTCGTCGACACGTACAACGTCGGCGACGAGCTCGAGGGCACCGTCACGAAGGTCGTCACCTTCGGCGCGTTCGTCGAGATCATGGAGGGCGTCGAGGGCCTGGTCCACATCTCGGAGCTGGCCGCCCACCACGTCGAGAGCCCGCGCGAGGTCGTCCACCCGGGCGACGACGTCAAGGTCAAGATCCTCGAGATCGACGACGACCGGCGCCGCCTGTCGCTGTCGGTCAAGCGGGTCGAGGGCCAGGTGCTGCCGCGCCGCGAGGTCACCGCCGACGAGGGCGACGAGCTCGCCCACACGTCGGGCGGCTCCGACGACCTCGAGCCGATCGAGCAGTCGTTCTCCGACGACGCTCCGACCGGCGAGGTCGAGGCGGAGGCCTCCGAGGCCGACGCCGAGGTCGCCGAGGGCGAGGCGTCGGCCGACGCCCCCGCCGAGGGCGACGCCCCGGAGGGCGAGACCGAGGCCTGAGCCCCGGTACCGGAACGGCGCGCGCCCGGCGCGCGCCGCCCACCTGATCGACGGCCCGCGGATCTCCGCGGGCCGTCGTCGTTCCCGGCCAGGGACGCGCGACGACGGGTCGGCTCGGTACGGTGAGGTGCCGATGTCGGTCGATCCGCAGACGCCCGTCGCCGAGTCTCCCGCCGCTTCGCCGAGCGTGCCCTTCGTCGGGCTCACCGGCGGCCTCGCGGCGGGCAAGTCGACCGCGCTCGCGGCGCTCGAGCGGCTCGGTGCGCGGACGCTCTCCACCGACGAGGTCGTCCACGAGCTGTACGCGGGGGAGGAGCTCCGCGATCTCGTCGTCGCCCGCTGGGGCAGCCGCGTGGCGCCCGGCGGCACCGTCGATCGCGCCGAGATCGCGAAGGTCGTCTTCCACGATCCGGACGAGCGGGCCTGGCTCGAGCAGCAGATCTGGCCGCGCGTCGGGGCGGCGGTCGTCGCCTTCCGCGAGGACGCGGCCGCGCAGCGCCCGCCGGCCCGCGCCGCCGTCGTCGAGACGCCGCTGCTCTTCGAGGCCGGCATGGAGGCCGCCTACGACGCGACGATCGCGATCGTCGCCCCGGACGACCTGCGCGGCGACCGCGCCCGCCGACGCGGGCACGACGGGATCGAGGGCCGCGAGGCGCGCCACCTCGCGCAGGAGGAGAAGGCCGCCCGGGCGACGTACTCCGTGGTGAACGACGGAACGGTCCAGCAGCTCGAGCAGCGGCTGG
>JALRCL010000339.1 GCA_023268575.1 Patulibacter sp. | reverse complement strand
GCCTTCGCCGACCGCGGCGAGGACGTCCGGACGCTCGCGGTCGGCGCCGAGGCGACCGCCCGCGCCGCCGCCGAGCGCGACGCGCAGCTCGGCGCGGCCCTCGACGAGCTGCCCGCCACGCTGCGGCAGGTCGGCGCGACGACCCGGCGCGTCGGTGCGCTCGGGCGGCGCAACGCCCCGGTCGTGGCGGACCTGCGGACGGGCGTCGACGCGCTGCCGGCGGTCACGCGGCGGCTCGAGCGCTCGGCCCGGGCCGGACGGACGGTCGTCGGCGTGCTCCCCGGGCTCGCGCGTCGCGCCGACCCGATGATCCGCCGGCTCCAGGCGTTCGCGCCGGCCGCCGCGGGCCTCGTGGCCCCGCTCGACGAGCTGCTGCGCCAGGTCAACCCCGCCCTGCGGTACCTCGCGCCGTACGCGCGCGAGGCCGGAACGGTCTTCGCGAACCTCGGCTCGGCGGCCGACACGACCGACGCCGTCGGGCACCTCGGCCGCGTGATGCCGATCGTCGGCACCCGCAGCGTCACCGGCCTGCCGCCCGGCGTCCACGACGCGCTCGACCGGCTCACCGCCCTCGGGGGGCTCGTGCCGGCGATGACCCTCGGGGTCAGCCCGTACCCCGAGCCCGGGCAGCGCGCGAACCCGGTGCCGCTCCGGGGCGCTCCCCCGCGGGTCGACGCCGACCCGCCGGCGACGACCGGGGGCGGCCGATGAGCACCGCCGCGATCGAGCTCGCCTACGTGCGCGTCGTCCTGGACCGGCCGCTGCCGCTGGAGCCCGGTCGGTACGTCGTGCCGAGCGAGGACGCCGGCCCGCCGCCCGACCCCGTCCGCGGCCTCGTGCACGGCTCCGATGCGCTGCTCGTCGGCCCGGGGCCGTCGGGGAGCGCCGCCCCGCGGGCCGCGGTGCTCGTGCGGGCCGGCGCCCCGCTGCGGGCGGACGAGGCGCAGCGGCAGCGCCGCGCGTGGCGGGCTGGCGACGGCGCGCCGGACCGCTGGATCGGGGCGGCGCTGACGCTCCTCAATCGCGGGATCCGCGCGCACCGGCTCATGGCCCGCGATCCGTACGCGCTCGAGCTCACGCGCGACGACGTCGCCGCGGCGGGCGTCGGCTGCGCACCGGGCGCCGCGCTCGTCGGTGGCCGATGGGACCCCGCGGAGCTCGACGTGACGCCGCCTGCGCCGCCGTGGCCGCGCGGGGCCGCGGACCGGGCGCGGCCCGGTGCGCGCGTGGCGCTCGCCCTCGCCGGGGCGGACCACCTGCTCGAGGGGGAGGAGCTGCTGGCGACCGCGGTCCGCGAGGCGAACCACGGACGGCTGCGCGTCGCCGCCGTGGCGCTCGACGGCGCTCGCCGGTTGCTGGAGGAGGACGTCGGACGCCCGCTGGGCGCGGGCGCTCGCCCGGCGCCGGAGCGGGAGGCGCTGCTCGCGGCGTGCGCGCACGTCCAGGATGCCGTCGACGACTGGCGCGCCGAGCGCGAGCGCGACGCCGACCCGGCGCCCGCGGCGGCGTGGCGGGCGCCCGCCGTCCGGTCGCGCGTCCGGGTCTCGCGCTGACGCCATGGGTCTGTTTCACTGCGGGGAGCGTGGACGAGCGAGCCGCCTCGTGAGGAGCGAGGGAAGATGAGCGGACGGGACGGGAGCGACGCGGCGCTCCTCGAGGAGCTGGTCGACTGGCTGCGCATCCCCTCGGTCTCCACCGACGGCGGTGACGCCCGCGCCCTGCGCGACGCCGCGGCGTGGGCGCGCGACCGGATCCGCGACGCCGGCGGCGAGGCCGAGTGCCTCGAGCTCGGCGGCAACCCCCTCGTGGTCGGCACGCTGGAGGCCGACCACCCGGGGCGCCCGACGGTCCTCCTCTACGGCCACTACGACGTCCAGGGCGTCGGCGACGGCGCCGGGTGGACGAGCGCGCCGTTCGCGCCCGAGGTGCGGGAGGGGCGCCTCTACGGCCGCGGAACGTCGGACGACAAGGGCAACTTCTATCCGCTGCTGCGCGCGGCGTGCGCGCGCAAGCGCGCCGGTCGGCTACCGGTGAACGTGCGCGTGCTCGTCGACGGCGAGGAGGAGATCGCCGGGCCGAGCGCCGCGACCTGGCTCCGGACGGCGGCGCCGCAGGCCGACTGCGCGATCGTCTTCGACAGCTGGATGGTCGACGAGGCCACCCCGGCGATCACCGTCGGCCTGCGCGGCCTGGTCCAGGCCCGCGTGACGGTCACGACCGGCCGGCTGGACCTGCACTCCGGCGTCTACGGCGGCAGCGCGATGAACGCCGCCCACGTCCTGCACGCGATGCTCGCGGCGGTGCTGCCGGACGGGGACGGCCGGCTGCGCCCGGAGCTGCGCGAGGGGATCGAGCCGCCCTCCGCAAGGGAGCGCGACGGATGGCGGGGCCTGCCGCCGGCCGCCGCGGAGCTCGCCGAGACCGGCGCCGTGCTGGCGCGCCCGGGAGCGGCCGAGGACCACTACGCGCGCACCTGGGCCGACGGCTCGCTCGACGTCCACGAGATCGCGCTCGGCGCGCCGCGCACGATCGTCCCGGCCCGGGCGAGCGCCGTCCTCAGTCAGCGGCTCGTCCCCGCGCAGCGCGCCGACCGGGCCGGTGCGGTCCTCGAGGGGCTGCTGCGGTCCGCTGCGCCCGCCGGCGCGGCGGTCGACGTGGACCTCGTGCTCGCCGACCCGGTCCTCTTCGACGCGACGAGCCCGCCGCTGCGGGCCGGCGCGGCGGCGCTCGCGCGCGCGGCCGGCCGCGCGCCGGCGATCGTCCGCTGGGGCGGGGCGATCCCGATCGTCGCGGAGCTCGCGGCGGCGGGCATCCCGACGATCGTCAGCGGGACGGCCCTCGCCGCCGACCATCCCCACGCGGTCGACGAGTCGTTCCGCCTCGCGTCGCTGCGGCTCGGCGCCCGGGCCGCGGACGCCCTGCTGGACGAGCTGGCGTCCGTCCCCCGCGACGCCGCCCGACCCTCGGCGCAGGTGGCGGGGTAGCGCGCCGATGCCGCGCAGCAGCAGCCGTCGCCGGGGGAACGTCGCCGCGGACGTGACGACGTTCGTCGGTCGCGAGGCCCAGATCCAGGAGGTCCGGGAGCTCCTCGGGTCGGCCCGGCTCGTCTCGCTGACCGGGGTCGGCGGCGTCGGGAAGACGCGGCTCGCCCGCACGGTCTCCCGCGACCTCGCCCGCGCGTTCGCCGACGGCGTGTGGTTCGTCGAGCTCGCCGACGTGCACGACGACGCGTTCCTCGAGCAGGCGGTGCGCGACGTGCTGCCGGACGTGTCGGACGCGCGGACGCTGGCGGAGGAGGTCGGCGACGCCGAGATCCTGCTCGTCCTCAACGACTGCGAGCACCTGCTCGACGCGGTGTCCGGCCTCGTCTCGACGCTCCTGCCATGGTGCCCCGGCGCGCGGGTCCTGCTCACGACGCGGATGCCGCTCGGCGTCGCCGGCGAGCACGTCGTGACGGTGCCGACGCTCGCGCTCGCCGCGCGGGACGACGGGGAGGCCAGCGACGCCGCGTCGCTCTTCCTCCAGCGCGCCCAGGCGGTCGTCGGCCCCGCCGCCGACCGGCTCGATCGCGCGGCGGTCGACGAGCTCTG
>JALRCL010000335.1 GCA_023268575.1 Patulibacter sp. | reverse complement strand
GAGCGCGCCGATCGCCCGCGGCGTGGGCACCGGCGAGGTCGCGCTGCCCCGCTCCGACTTCCCGCCCTTCCCCGAGGGCGCACGCGTGGCGCTGCGCGGACCCACGGGCACCGTTCGCGGGCTGCGCGTGCGGTACGTCCGCGACCTGCCGCTGACGAGCCTCGTGCGGCCCGAGCTGCTGGACCGCGTCGCCCGGCGGACGGCCGTGCACACCGCCTGGATCCGCCTCGCCGACGGCGCGGGTCGCACGCGCGCGCTCGACGAGCTCGTTGGCCTGTCGGTGCTCGGGGGCCCGCTGCCCCTCGACGGCCCGGCGCTCGCCGACGCGCGGGTCACCCAGGCGATCCAGACCGCCCGCACCGCCGCGACGGCGCTGCTCGCGCTCGCGATCCTCGTCGCGACGATCGGTGCGGCGGCGACCTTCGCCCTCTCCGTCGCCGAGCGTCGGCGAGAGCACGCCACGCTCCGCGCGATCGGGCTGGACCGCGCGCGGCTGCGGAGCCTCCTGCTGCGCCGCGTGCTCGTCGTCCTCGCGGTGGGCACGGGAGCGGGGGTGCTGCTCGGCGGGGCGCTCGCCACCCTCCTCGTCGACCGGCTGGCCGACGCGCTCGAGATCCCGGCCGTCCACGCCTGGCCGGTGCTGCCGATCGCCGCGCTCGTCGTGGTGGTCCTGCTCGTGGCGCGCACGGCGGCGCTCTTGCCCCTCGAACGGGCCGCGCACGTCGCGCCGGCCCGCGCCCTGGCAGAGGGATGACGCGCCCGGTCGTCGCCCGCGTCGCGCTCGCCGCGCTCCTGGGTGCCACCACGGCCGCCGGGACCGCCGGCGCCGCCGACCCGCCGGTGGAGTGGAGCCGCGCCGGGCAGTACTCGTGCACGACGCTCGGGGGCCTCGCCACGAGCGACGCCGAGCTCGCGGTGCGCCTCACCGCGCCGGCGCGCATCGCCCCCGGCGCGACCTTGGAGGCCGACGGCTCGATGGACCTGACGCTCGAGTCCCGGGCACCGGGCCTCGTCGGCCTGGTGGGCCTCTCGCGCTCGGTGCGCTTCACCGCGGCGGCGATCGCGCTGCCGCTGCGGATCGCCACCGCGAGCGGGCCGGTCGAGCGCCTCGTGACGTTGCGCGACGTGCGCTCCGCGTCGGCCGATCCGCCGGGCCTCGACCGCGCGATGACGGTCCGCTCGGCGGTGCGCCTGCCCCCGATCGTCGTGCCGAGCGACGCCACCGGCGATCTCGAGATCGGCCTCCCGCGGGACGGGCGGGGCGACGACGTGGCCCTCGCCGGAGCGCTGCGGTTCGAGGGTGGGCTCGTCGGCGACACGCCCCTGTCCTGCCGCAGCGGCGGAGCGCGCGAGTCCGTCGTCGCCCGGATCGCCGTGGGACCCGTCGCGGCGACCGTGGCGGCCCCCCCGCCCGCGGCGGAGACGACGGCCGCCGCGCCGCCGACCGCCCGCGCGCAGACCCGCACCACTGCGTCGGTGCCCGCGGCCGCGCCTCCGGCTGCCCCCTCCGGGAGGCCGGCGGGGGGCACCGCGGCGGACCGGACCGCGGCGACCGCCGGCGCCCCGGCTCCGGCCGCCGCGGCGGTCGGGCCGGAGCCGATCGTCGAGCCCGAGGGCGTGCGCAACGCGGGAGCGTGGGCGCCCGTGCCCCGCGCGACGCGATCGGACGACGGGGACGTCGTGGTGCCGGCCTGGGTGCTCGGCGTGCTCCTCTCGGGGCTGCTCGCCGGGGCGGCCGGCACCGCCGTGCGCGCCCATCGACGGCTGCGCCGCGCGCAGCACGAGCTGGAGGACCGACCGTGAACCAGATCCCCATCCCCGCCGTCCTCGTGGCGCTCGCCGCCGCGACGAGCGCGGTCGCCCCCGCCACGGCAGACGCCCAGGTCGTCGCCCGGCGCGCGCAGCAGACGTACCAGTGCGTCGCCAGCAACGGCAGCCAGACCCGGACGGAGCCGATCGGCCTGGCGTTCACGCTGAACCTGCCGCCCTCCGTAGCACCCGGCGAGACGCTCTCGCTGCGGGGCGCGGTCGACCTGCGGGTCTCCGACTCCTACAACGAGGGGGTGACCTCGTCGCTGTTCGCGGTCCGGCAGATCGAGGCGGTGTCGAACACCCTGAACGCCGCGGTCACCGTTGGCGACCGCTCGTTCCTGCATCCGGCGGACCGCTGGTCGACCGGTCGTCAGGAGGCCCGCGTCCCGATCGTCCCGACGGGCCCCCTCACCTTCCCGACGCTGCGCGTCCCGGAGGACGCCCGTGGAGCCGTGACGATCCGCCTGCCCGGCAACGGGTTCACGCGCAACTCCGTCGGACGCACCCCGCCGACAGTCGCCTTCACCGCCGCCGCCACCGCGCACGGCGTCGCCTCCTACACCTTCACCTACGCGTGCTATCTGCCCGCCGGCGAGCCGAACGTCATCGGCACGGTGCCGATCGTCGTGCCCGGCGGTGCGGCGCCGGCCCCGGCGCCCGCCGCGGGCGGTGGGCGCCGGCCGTCGACGACGGCCCGCCCCGCGGACGGCTCCGGCGGCACGCGCACGCGCGAGCGCGACGCGACGACGACCACCACGGATGCGACGAGCGCGCCGGCTGCCGACGACCCCTTCGGGGGCGGGGGCGGGGCCGCCGAGGGCACGACGGCGGACGCGCGCGGCGGGGCGGCCGCGACGGCCGGGGGCGGGTCCGGCGGGGCATCGGCGGCCGGCCCGGCGAGCGGCGCGGGAGCGGCCCCGACGGCGATCGCGGCGGTGCCGGCGGCCCCGGCGGACGAGGACGGGATCCGGCTGCCGGCCACGTGGCTCTGGATCATCGGCACCACCGGCGTCCTGCTGCTCGCCGCCTGGGGGGCGACGGCCCGCTACCGCCTGCGCCTGCTGCTGGACCGCGACGACCGGTCGCGCGCCCCGCCCCG
>JALRCL010000331.1 GCA_023268575.1 Patulibacter sp. | reverse complement strand
GTGGCGCGGATCGCGACGCCGCGTCGTCGGTCGAGCGCGATCGCGCGGCGGAGGAGCGCGACGGCGTCGTCGCTCGGTCAGGGGGAGGCCCACGGCCTGGGCCGGGCGGGTGACCGACGACGCGACGTGCCTCTCCGACGTGCGGTGGCGTGGAGTGCTGCGGCGCGGGTGCCGGTGCTCCGTGCCCCCGCGCGGATGGAGCCGGAGCCCGCGTGCGGGCGGTCAGCCTCCGGCTCGTACCCAGCATTCACCCGATGCTTAACCGAAACCAAACCTATGCTCACCGCTGTTCGGATTGCATTTGCACGACCAAAGATCGGATCTTTCGAGGAAGCCCAACGCGCGGTTTCGCGAACGACAGGGGAGAGGTTATGTACAAGAACGGGAAGAGGTCCCACACTGCGGCGCTCGCGGTGGCGGCCATCGCTGGCGGGGCGCCCTGGACTGGAGCCACAATCATCGGATCTCTCGGGCCGGCGACCCTGCCGGCGATGGCGGCCGCCGCGGAGCCCGCGCCGGTCGGCGACCTGGCCGTCGACGATCCGCTCACCAGCGACCGCGCGGCGTGGTTCCGCGACGCGCGGTATGGCATGTTCATCCACTTCGGGCCGTACGCGCAGTGGGAGGGTGAGTACGTTCGGCCCGACGGATCGGTCTGCAAGGACGCCGAGTGGATCATGCGCAACTGCGGGATCCCGCGCGACGAGTACCGCAAGAAGGCCGAGTCGTTCAGGCCCGACGACTTCGACGCCGAGAAGATCGTCGCGGCGGCCAAGGCCGCTGGGCAGCGCTACATCGTGCTCACCTCGAAGCACCACGACGGCTTCGCGATGTGGCCGACGAAGGTCAACCGCTGGAACCTGAAGGACCACAGCGGCTTCGATCGCGACATCGCCGGCGAGCTCGCGAAGGAGGCGCGCAAGGCGGGGCTGAAGTTCGGCTTCTACTACTCGATCTGGGACTGGAGCGACCCGGAGATGCAGTCCTCCGACCCCGACATCTTCGAGCGCTATCGCACGCGGATGAAGGGCCAGCTGCGCGAGCTCGCCGACCGCTACGACCCCGACATCTTCTGGTTCGACGGGGAGTGGGACGCCGCCGACCCTCCGAACCATTGGACGTCGAAGGATGGCGCAGACCTCGAGCGCTACGTGCGATCGATCGCGCCGCACGCCCTGATCAACAACCGCGTCGGCAAGCGCCTTGCGGGCGACGGCGACTTCGGCACGGCCGAGGAAGGGAGCTTGAGCCCCCACCAGTTGCGCGGTCAGCTCTGGGAGCACTGCCTGACGATCAACGGCTCGTGGGGCTACGTGAAGCGTTCCCCCGAGCCGAAGTACTCCGTCGAGCAGCTGATCGACGCCGTGGTGGAGAGCGTCTCGACGCAAAGCACGCCCGGCGGCAACGTCCTGATGAACGTCGGTCCGGATCCCAAGGGCGTCGTCGTCCAGCAGCAGCTCGACCGCCTCGCGGAGGCCGGAGAGTGGTTCCGCCAGCACGGGCGGGCGATCTATGGGGCCGGGCCCGACGGGAGGCTGTACCAGCCGAGCTGGGGGAGGCTCACCCGCAGCGGCGCCCGCAGCTACGCCATCGTGCAGCAGTGGCCGTCCGGGGACGCGCCGTCGCTCGAGCTGCGGCCCGTTCCCGGCGTGCGAATCACGGGTGCGCGGCTCGACGGCGGCGCCGAGCTGGCCGTCATGCCGAAGGGCCACCGTTTCGAGGTCGCGCTGCCGAAGACGCGACCGGCCGGGCCCCGGCCAGTGATCGAGCTGCAGGTCGAGAGCGAGGCCCCGCTGGCTGAGGCTCCGGGCGGCCTGCGGGCCGACTATGTCGTCGGCACCGATCTGAGCCGGGCGCCCGCGGTCACTCGGACGGAGTCGCTGCTGAGCCACGAATGGCGCTTCGGGACTGCACCGGTCCCGGGCGTCCCCGCCGCCGGCGGCGAGGGCTTCGGGTTGCGCTGGAGCGGCACGTTCACGGCGCCGACCACCGAGAGCCAGCGGTTCACGCTGGTTGGCATCGGTCGGGCGCGCCTCTGGGTCGGTGACCAGCTCGTGATCGACGCGTCCCCAGACCGCTGGAACGGCAACGCCCGCGTGCTCGACGGCGAGGTTCCGCTCATCCGCGGACGCCGCTACCCGATCCGCGTCGACTACACGACCGCGGGCGACGACAGCATGGCGGCGCTGCTGTTGTCCTCGGCCTCCCAGAACGCGGCCCAGGTGGTGCCGCCCACGAACCTGCGTCCGGACGATGTCGCCGACACCGCGATCGTCGACGACGCCGACGCCCAGGTCCGGTTCGGCGGTGCCTGGAACGTCCAGACGCGCGGGTCGGCCCTCCGCGGC
>JALRCL010000281.1 GCA_023268575.1 Patulibacter sp. | reverse complement strand
CCTGGGGGCCCGCGACGGTGGGGCCCACGCCTATCGGGTGCTGCTGGCGGCGCTCGAGCAGAGCGGGCGGGTCGGGATCGGGCGCTTCGTCCTGCGCTCGCGCGAGCAGCTCGTGGCCCTGCGCCCCCTGCACGGGGCGCTGGGCCTACAGACCATGCGCTTCCACGACGAGCTCGTGCCGGCCGACGAGATGGAGCTCACGACGCCGAAGAAGGACCCGTCGCCGCGCGAGGTGCGGATGGCGGGCAAGCTCGTGGCGATGCTCGCCGACGCGTGGGATCCGGACGAGCACCGCGACACGTACCGCGAGGCCGTGATGGAGATGATCGAGGCCAAGCGCCGCGGCGAGGCGCCGCAGCTGCCCGAGCGCGAGGAGGAGGGCGACGACGACCTGCTCGCCGCGCTCGAGGCCTCCCTCGCCGGCAGCGGCGAGGGCACGGGCCGCGCCCGGAAGGGCTCCGGTTCGGCGTCGAAGTCGTCGAAGGCGAAGTCGTCCAAGGCGAAGGGGAAGGGCTGATGCCCCGTCCGATGTGGGTCGGCTCGCTGAGCTTCGGCCTCGTGAACGTCCCGGTGGTGCTCTTTAGCGCCACCCGCGATCGCGACGTCCACTTCCACCAGGTCCACCGGGACAGCGGCGAGCGGATCGAGGTCCACCGCGTCGCGGCCGGGACCGACGACGAGGTCGCGTGGGACGAGCTGGCGCGCGGCTGGGAGACCGACGACGGCGACCTCGTGGTCCTCACCGAGGACGACCTCGCCGCCGCGCAGCCGGAGAAGACGCGCACGGTGGACATCGACCTCTTCGTCGACCTCGAGGAGATCGACCCGATCTTCTTCCAGCAGCCCTACTGGGTCCTGCCGCGCGGCGAGGGCGAGGGGCCCGCGCGCGCCTACCGCCTGCTGCGCGACGTCATGGAGAAGGCCGGGCAGGTCGCCGTCGGGCGGATCGTCATGCGGGCGAAGGAGCAGCTCGTGGCGCTGCGGGTCCAGGAGGGCCTGCTGTCGCTGACGACGATGCGCTTCGCCGACGAGATCCGCGATCCGCAGGACACCGGGGCGGTCCCGTCGCTGGAGGACGATCCGCCGAGCGAGCAGGAGGTCGCCGACGCCGTCGCCCTCGTCGAGGAGATGACCGCCGACTGGGAGCCGGAGTCCTACGAGGACCACCACCGGGAGCGCCTGCTCGCGCTGATCGCCGAGAAGCAGGAGCGCGGCGAGGTGACGATCCCCGAGCCGGAGCCCGAGCCCGAGCCGCAGCGGGCGTCGAAGGACCTGCTCGCCGCGCTCGAGGAGAGCCTGCAGCGCGCCCGCGACCGCAAGCGGCCCGGCAGCCGGGCCGGCGAGCCGAAGGGGCCGGTCGGCACGCCCGGTCGGGGCGGCGAGGACGCGGGCGACGGCGCCGAGGCGACGACGGGCGCGAAGGCCCGGTCCGGCACGTCCTGAGGACCGCCGGGGGCGTCGATCGACGAACGCCGTCGTTCTTCGCCCGCGCGCTTGCTCCGTACGCACCAGAGGGGGTAGGTTCGCCCCAGGACCGCGGTTCCTGGTCCTGCGCGACCCCCATCGCGCCAGCGTGATCGTCCGTCGGAGCCGCCGCTCGGCCGCCCGCCGGCCGGGCGGCGTCCCCGCCCCGATACCCCGACCGCTCACGCACCCCGGCCGCGCCGGGTCGCGTCTCGCACCCCGGTGCTCCGGATGTCCCACCACGACGACGCCCACTGCCCCCACTGCCAGCGCCTGCTGCTGCTGGAGGCGCCCCGCCCGTATCCGACGCGCCCACTGCGCTGCCCGAGCTGCCACCTCGTGGTCGGTCCCGGCCGCGCCCAGGACGCCACCGGCCACGTCCGCCTCGCGACCGCCGGCGGCCGTCGCCCGGACGCCGTGCTCGACGTGCTGATGGACCTGCAGATGGGCGTCCGCCCGGTGGCCGGCGACGACGCCGGCGTGGCGATGGAGCGCTAGGCCAGCGCGAGCCGCAGGATCTCGTCGGCGACGAGCTGCGGGTCGTCGAGCAGCGCGTGGTGGGAGGAGCGCTCGGCCGGCACGAAGCGCCCGCGCGGCGCGGCCGCGGCGGACGCCCGGTGCGCCGCCACCACGTCGGGGCGGTCCCGGCCCTCGCCCCGGCCGGGCACCTGGCCGGAGACGATCGTCAGCGGCAGGTCCCCGATCGCCGGCGGGTCGGTCCGCAGGCGGTGGATCTCGGTCACGAAGCCCTCGAGCTCCGCGGCCAGCGCTCGCGCCGCGGCGGGCGAGAAGTCGTCGCGCCGGTGGTCGGCGAGCGCGTCGGCGGGCAGCGCGCGACCGGGACCGAGCCGCCCGGCGAGGCGGTAGAGCCCGGTGCGCGCCAGCGGGGGCAGCCAGCGCGCGGTGGCTGCCGAGCGCTTCGCCATCGTCTCCGACAGGAAGAGGTCGCACCGCTCGTCGGTCGGGTCCAGCAGCAGGAGGCCACGCAGCCGCCGGCCGTCGGTCCGCGCGGCGGCGGTGCGGACGATCGGGCCGGCCCAGCTGTGCCCGACGAGGACGACGGGCCCGTCGCCCAGCGCGTCCAGCAGCGCCAGCAGGTCGCCGGAGAGGCGCTCGAGCGTGCGCAGCCGGGGATCGGGGTCGCTGCCGCCGAGCCCCGCCCGGTCGTAGGCGACCGTCCGGACGCGGTCGCGCAGCAGCGGCACGACGCAGCCCCACGTCGCGCTCGACATGCCCAGCCCGGCGTCCAGGACGACCGTCACCGGTGCGTCGGCGGGTCCGGCGACGCGATGACGCAGCCGGCGGCCGTCGGGCAGCTGCAGGACGCGCGACGCGCCGAGCGTGTGGGTGGCGTCCATCGCGCGGCACGATAGGCGACGGCGCCCGCGGTGGTCCGCCCGCCGGCACGGGCGTCGCGTCGCCGTCCCGCGGAGTTGCGCGCGAGCGGCGATGCGCCGAGGATGCCGCCGATGGCTGCCTCCGAATCACGCGAGCGGGCCGCCCGCCGGCGGCCGCTCGGCCGGGACGGCGAGCTCGCGACCCTGCGCGAGGCGGTCGGCACGGCGCTCGAGGGCCGCGGGACCGTCGTCGTGATCGAGGGACCGCCCGGGATCGGCAAGACGACGCTGCTCGGGGCCGCGGCG
>JALRCL010000253.1 GCA_023268575.1 Patulibacter sp. | reverse complement strand
TCGACCTCACCCGCGACGATCTCGCGCGCGTGCGGATCGGCGTCCGGGAGTCGTACGCCCCGTTGCGACGGGGGACCTCGGCCACCATCCGCGTCGGCGGCCTCGGCAGCGTGGCGGGCCGCTACGTCGACGTCTCGCCCGCGCCCTCCTACCGCCCGCCCCTGCGCGACGGGGCGACGATCCCGCTGGACCGCACGACCTCCGTGGTCGAGGTCGATCAGCTGTTCGACGCCCTCGACGCGCCCACCCGCGTCGGGCTGCGCCGGATCGTCGGCGGCTTCGCCGACTGGTACGCCGGTCGCGAGGGGCAGGCCCGCTCCGCCACGATGCGCCTGCCGGCGGCGCTGCGGGCGTTCCGCCGCCTGGCCGCCGACATCGACGGGCAGAGCGCCGACTTCGAGGCGTTCCTCATCAACGCCGGTCGGGCGATGCGGACGCTCGGCGCCGAGCCCGAGCGCCTCACGTCCGCGGTCGCGGGAGCACGCCGCACCGTCGCGGCGCTCGCCGAGGAGAGCGACGGCATCGGGACGCTCCTCACCGAGCTGCCGCCGACGATCGGCGAGGGCTCCGCGACGCTGCGCGAGCTGCGCCTCGCCCTGCCCGACGTCGACCGGGTGCTGGCGAGCGCGGATCGCTCCAGCCGCACGCTGCCCCGGTTCCTGCGCGACGAGCTGACGCCCACGAGCACGCGCGCCGTGCCGGTCCTGGGCCGGCTGCGCAGGATCGTCGACCGCCCCGGCGCCGGCAACGACGCCCTCGACGCGCTGCGCGACCTGCCCGGCCTGGCCCGCACGCTGCGCGACGGCCTGCCCGGGATGCAGCGCGCGTTGCGCGACGGCACGCCGATCTTCTCGTTCCTGCGGCCCTACGTCCCGGATCTCGCGGCGTGGCTGCGGGGCCTCGGCGGCGCGGCGGCGACGTACGACGCCAACGGGCACTACGTCCGGTCGCTGCCGGTCTTCGACGCGTTCACCCCGACCGAGTCGCCCGAGGGCCGCGTCCTCGTGCCCAAGCCGCTGAGCCAGCGCGGCAGCGCCGACGGCGGCAGCGAGGGCAACCTCGAGCGCTGCCCCGGCACCGCGGCCGCCTCGCCGGACGGCTCGGCACCGTTCGTCGACGACGGGCCGCTCGCCCACCCGGACTGCGATCCCGCGCAGCGGATCGGAGGCGGAGGGTGATCGGCCGGCCGTCTCGATCGCTGCGGGTCGGCGCCCTGGCGGTCCTCGCCGTCCTCGTGCTCTGGGGCGCGCGCGCCGTGGCCGGCGACGGCACGGGGGACGGCGGCGGTCGCTACCTCGTACGCGCGACGTTCGACAACGCGAGCTTCCTCGTCACCGGCGAGGACGTGAAGGTCGCCGGCGTGGTCGTCGGCACGATCGAGCGACTCGAGCTGGACCGTCGCAACCACGCGGTCGCGGTCCTGCGGATCGACGATCCGGCGTTCCGCCCGTTCCGGACCGACGCGCGCTGCTCGATCGGCCTGCAGTCGCTGATCGGCGAGCAGTTCGTGGACTGCAAGGCCACCCAGCCGCGGGCGG
>JALRCL010000205.1 GCA_023268575.1 Patulibacter sp. | reverse complement strand
TGCATCGTCGCGGTCGCTCCCCGCACCCGCGAACCCCCGGTGCCGGCCGCCGCTCGCTCGGACCTCAGCGCGGCGGGCGCGTGGCGAGCAGCCCGCCTGCGACGAGCAGCCGGTAGGCGCCGAACGGCGCCAGGCGGACGCCCTCGAGCGTTCGGCGCGCGAGCGGCGCCGCCAGCCGCCCCGAGAGGGCGCTCGTGACCGCGACGGCGCCGAGCGGCAGCAGGGCGGCGCGCGGGACCGTCCCGCCGACGACGCGCTGGACGAGGCGGACGGTCTTCAGGACGGTGGCTCCGCCGACTGCGGGACCGGCGAGGGCCGCCGAGATCCAGCCGGCGTCGCCGCGGGCGAAGCCCAGCGCGCGCGCCGCGCCGAGGACCGCGCCGCTGCGCGAGACGCCCGGCCATAGCGCGGTCGCCTGCGCGAGCCCGAGCAGCAGGGCGTCGGCGATCGTCGCGTCCTGCCACGAGCGGCCGCCGTCGGCCGGACCGCGCCCACCGGCGCCCGTCGTGCCGGGCCCGCCGGTCGTGCGGGTGGCGCCGGCCGGGCCGGGCGTCCCGGTCCCCTTCGAGCCACCGTCTCCGTCCACCGGGTCGGCGGCGCCCGTCGGCGGCGCCCCGCCGTGCTCGACCTCCCGGGCGAGCGCGCGGCCCCCGACACGCCGCAGTCGCAGCAGGCCGCCGTCGGCGAGCGTCATCGCGAACCCGCCCACGACGAGGCCGATCGCGATCGTCTCGTCCGACCCGAGGCGCTGCTCGATCCGGCGCTCGAAGGCCACGGCCGCCAGCGCCGTCGGCGCGGAGGCGAGCGTGATGAGGCCGGCGGTCCGCGCCGCCTTCGCCGGATCGGCGGCCGCGCCGCGCAGCACCTGGCGGATCTCCACGCGCAGGCCGAGCGTCAGCCCCGCGAGCGTCCCGGCGTGCGCGGCGACCTCCGTGGCCTTCGCGAGCTCGGGATCGCCGGGCGCCACGCCACGGCCGCGCGTGACGACCTGCGTGACGACGCGGACGTGGGCAGAGGAGGACACCGGCAGCGCCTCGGCTGGACCGTGGACGAGCCCGGCGAGCTGCGCCGCCACGAGCGAGCGCAGGGGGTGGTCGGGGAGGCCGGAGGGCATCGGTCGCGGAGCCTACGCCGCCCGGGGTCGGAGGCCCACGGCTGGGCGCGTCCGCGTTCTGCGACGGGCATCCTGTGGGGCATGGCCGTTCCGCTCTTCGACACCGCCACCGCGCTGGAGCCGCTGCGGGACCGGCTGGACGAGGCGCTGCTGCGGGTCGCCCGCGACGGGCGGTTCGTCCTGGGACCGGAGGTCCACGCCTTCGAGGAGGAGCTCGCCGCCTGGCTCGGCGCGCGCCACGCGATCGGCGTGGCGAACGGCACCGAGGCGATCACCATCGCGCTGCGCGCCCTCGGCGTCGGTCCGGGCGACGAGGTCGTCGTCCCGTCGTTCACGTTCTGGGCGAGCGCCGAGGCGATCCCGCCGACCGGTGCGGTGCCGGTCTTCTGCGACGTCGACCCCGACACGATGTGCGTCACCGCCGACACCGTCGCGGCCGCGGTCACGCCGCGGACGAAGGCGATCATCGCCGTCCACCTGTTCGGCAACGTCGCGCCGATCGCCGCGATCCGGTCCCGGACCGGGCTGCCGGTGCTCGAGGACGCCGCGCAGGCCGCCGGATCGACGCTGCGCGACGACGACGGGGCGATCGTCCGTCCGGGCGCGATGGGCGACGTCGCGACCTTCAGCTTCTACCCCTCGAAGAACCTCGGGGCCTTCGGCGACGGCGGCGCGATCACGACGAGCGACGACGCGATCGCCGAGCGGGTGCGGACGCTGCGCTTCCACGGCTCCGCGGACAAGGTCGACTACGTCGACATCGGCTACAACAGCCGCCTCGACGAGCTCCAGGCCGCGGTCCTGCGCGTCCTGCTGCCGTCGCTGGAGAGCTGGGCGACCCATCGCCACCGGGTCGACGCGCGCTACCGCGACGCGGGGCTCGGCGACCTCCTCACGCTGCCGGTGGCGGCCGCGGGCAGCGCCCCGGCCTGGCACCTCTACGTCGTGCGGACCGCGGAGCCCGACGCCCTCGCGGCGGGCCTCGGCGCCCGCGGGGTCGGCGCCCGCGGCTACTACCGCACCCCGGTCCACCGCCAGCCGCCGATGGCGGCGTTCCAGGCCGGAGGCCTCGCGGAGCTGCCGGTCACCGACGAGCTCGCCCGCACGCACCTGGCGCTGCCGATCAGCGCGACGATGAGCGAGCGCCAGATCGGCGAGGTCGTCGACGGCGTCGCCGCGGTCCTCGCCGGCCGCTGAGCGTCGCGGCCTTCCCGCGGCAGCGGTCGTCGCTCCGGAGGTCACCGGCGCCCGGCCCCCGGTCCTGCGAGCATCCCGCGCGGCGATGCGCGTCTGGATCGACCTCACCAACAGCCCCCACGTCCTGGTCCTGCGGCCGGTGATCGAGGAGCTGCGCCGGCGCGGCCACCGGGTCGACGTCACCGCGCGCGACTTCGCCCAGACGCTCGGCCTGTGCGACCGGCTCGGCATCGCGCACACGGCGATCGGCCACCACCGCGGCGAGCGGCTGCCGGACAAGGCTCGCGGGCTCGCGTCGCGGACGACGGCGCTCCTGCGCTGGTCGCGGCGCGTCGGAGGCCATCCGGACGGCTCGGCGCCCTTCGACCTGGCGATCGGGCACGGCTCCAACGACGTCACGGTCGCGGCGGCGGTGCTCGGCATCCCGTCGACGACCGCGTTCGACTACGAGTGGGCGACGGTCCAGCACCAGATCAACTGCCACCTGGCGCAGGCCGTCGTCGCCGGGACGCACGCGCAGCACTGCCGCGTCGACTCCCGCCTTCTTGGTGAGCGTCGTGACAGCGCGCTCCTGCTTGGGCAGTGCCAGCGTCACGACGGTGCCGGAGTCCCCTGCGCGGGCGGTACGCCCGGCGCGGTGGACGTAGTCCTTGGGATCGGTCGGTGCATCCACGTGCACCACGAGGCTGACGTCGTCTACGTGGATGCCGCGGGCCGCGACGTCCGTCGCGACCAGCACGCGGACCTTGCCGTCGGTCAGGCGCTGCAGGTTGCGCGTGCGCTTGGCCTGGTTGAGGTCGCCGTGGAGGGCCACCGCCGCGATGCCGACGTCCTCGAACTGCTCGGCGAGCATCTCGGTGTACGCGCGGGTGCGGGCGAAGACGAGGGTCTTGCCCTCCCGGTCGACGAGCGAGGCGAGGATCTCCGCCTTGTCGCGGTGATCGATGACGAGCACGCGGTGGTCGATCGTCCCGGTGTCC
>JALRCL010000187.1 GCA_023268575.1 Patulibacter sp. | reverse complement strand
CTTGCCGGCCCCGTTGGGCCCGAGCAGCGCGACCGTCGCGCCGCGCGGGACGGCGAGCGTCAGGTCGCGCAGGACGAGCCGCTCGCCGCGACGGCGGACGAGCCCGTCGAGCGCGACGGCGTCGGTGGGCTCGTCGGGCATCGGAGCGGAGCCTACGGCCGGGCGGGCGCGAGGACCCGCCCGGCCGGGCGCCGCTCAGCGCAGCCGCAGGCGCGACGCCGCGATCGTGCGGGAGCCGCGGAGCGCCTGGAGCTCGACGGTGCGCCCGCGGGGCAGCGTCAGCCGCACCGCGCGCCCGGTGCGGACGCGCGCGGACGCGACCGTGCGCCCGGCGTGGCGCGCCCGGACCCGCGAGCTGCCCTTCGGGGCCGTGACCGTGCAGGTGATCCGCCGCCGCGAGCTGGTCCGGCAGCGGACCTTCGGCAGCCGCGCGACGGCGGCCCGGCCCGCCGGACCGCGGGCACCCGTCGGGCCCTGCGGGCCGACCGGCCCGACGGCGCCGGCCGGGCCCGCGGCGCCGGTATCGCCCTTCGCGCCGGTGTCCCCCTTCGCGCCGGCCGGGCCGTCGGCGCCGCGCTCGACGTCGGCGACGGCCGCCGTGTCCGCGCTCGTCCGCGTCGCCGCAGCCGCCCGGACCGGACCGCTGACGCGGGTCGAGTCGACCGCGCACGCCAGGGTCCGGCCGACGTCCTCGGCCGACAGGACGTAGCGCGGACCCTCGGCGCCCGGGACGGGCGTCCCGTCGCGCCGCCACGTCACCGCGTGCTCGACGCGCCCGATGCCGTCGATCGTGCCCGGATCGCACGTGAGCGTCCGCCCCGCGCGCGCCACGCCGCTGACGACGGGCGCCGCGGTGCCGACGGGCCGGGTCGCGTAGATCCGCAGCTCGGTCCGCGGGTCGGCAGCCTGGCTGATGAGGTTCGTCGACGGATCCTGGTCGAGCGCGAAGTCGTTGTCGTTGACGACCGCGATGCCCGGGACGCCGTCCAGCAGCGCGATGCCCTCGACCTTGTTGAAGTCGAAGTCGACGCCGGCGGGGCTGAGGTCGAGGTACGTCGACTTCGCGACCGGCACGACCGGCGTCGGCAGCGCCGCGATCTCGGCGTCCGTCCCGTTGTCGAGGAAGCAGCCGAGCGGCTGCGTCTGCCCGCCCACCGTCGCCGACGCGACGCGCTCGCCGTAGGTGTCGTAGGCCGGGCTGGCCTGGAGGTTCGTCGCCTCCGTGAGGTCGACCTCGTAGATCGCGCGGTTCGCGTGTCCCGCCGCGTCGTCGTCGTGCTCGTCGACGAGCAGCCGGTCGGGACCGGCCCAGGCGAGGTCGCTGATGCGGACCTTCCCCTGCGCCGAGGAGTCCGTCGTCGAGACGCTCTTCAGGCGGTAGACGTACTCGCCGGTCAGCCGCGGAGCGGCCGGGTCGGTGATGTCGAACCGGACGATCCGCACGCCGCGGTAGAAGTTCTGGCTGTTCGACGGGGAGCCGCCGCTCGTGGCGCCCGTGACGCCCTTGCAGCGGGTGCCGTAGCCGAGCCCGAGGTAGGCGCCGTCGTTGCGGGTGTCCAGCGCGTTCTGGAGGATCCCGTAGAGCGTCCGGCCGTCGGCGGAGATCGCCAGGCCCTCCATGCCCCGGTTGAGCCGGCGCGCGTTGTACTCGTGCGGCAGCAGCTCCTGCAACGCCGGCTGGCCGGCCCCGCCGTAGGCGGCCGACAGCGGCTGGACGCCCGCCTGGCTCGCGTCGGTGTCCACGAGCGCGCCGGCGTCCCGCGGCACGATCCGCTGGCGCATCACGCCGTCGGGCGACAGCCGTGCGATCGACGGCCGGTACTCGTCGGAGATCCAGTAGGCGCCGTCGCGCGGGTCGACGACCACGCCCTCGGTGTCCAGGCCGTAGGGGTCGGTCGCGAGCTGCTCGGCGAGGGTCGTGTCGTCGGCCATGAGCCACGTGCGGTCGTCGACCTTCGGATTCACCGCGTTGCGCAGGCCGGTGACGAGCTGCGCGTCGCCGGGCATCTGGCCCGCGCCGGTGCCGCGCAGGGGATCGACCCCGGGCACGCGGATCTGGGTGCGACGCAGGACGGCCAGCCGCCCGTCGTCGTCGGCCTGCAGCTCGAGGATCGTCGGCGCGAAGGTCGGCGCGGGGAACGTGCGCCCGTCCGTCGCGGCGTCGGGCTGGCCGTTCGGGCCGCGATCGGTGATCGTCACGAACCGGCGGTTGCCCGAGCCCGGGACGACCTGGAGGGCCGAGAAGCCGCCCTCGCGGACGCCGCCGGCGGCGATGATCGGGCTGGCCGACGTGAGCGTCGGGGTCGGCAGGACGAGCGACCGGTCGAGGTCGAAGCGCCCCGCCTCGGTCGGTGATGGCAGGGGCGCGGCGGCTGCGGAGGCGGTCGCGACCAGCGACGCGACCGCCGCGGCGGCGAGGGTGGTTCGGAGCATGACGGCGTGATCCTGCGCCCGCCGACCGCGCCGGCCGTGAACGTCCTGTGCGCGACCGGTGTCCGTCCGGTGAAGCTGGCGCGACGGGACGCACGGCGAGCGCAACGGCGCCATCGAGAGCGGCCGCGTACCCTTGCGACATGGCTGAGACCGCGCCGGACGAGCCCCGCGTCCGCGGCCCCTTCTTCTGGATCTGCGTCCTCGTCCTCGTCGAGATGGTCGCCTGGACGATCCTCAGCCGGATCGTCAGCGAGACGCTGAGCACCGTGCTGGCGCTCGTGCTCGGCATCGCGCTCGTCGTCCTGCTGCGCGAGCGGATCTGGGGCGCGGACTGGAAGCAGCGCTTCGCCGCCGCGCGGGACGCGGAGCCGCCGACGCGGCGACGCCGCGGCTGATCAGGCCCGCTGGAGCTGCGCCTCGGCGGCGCGACGGGCGTCGGCGACGATCGCGTGCAGCTCGTCCTCGCGCCCCGCGCGCAGCAGCGCGATCGGGTCGGGATCGCCGTTGACGATCCCCTCGAAGAACGCCTTGCGGTCCTGGTAGGTGGGCAGCGTGCCCTTGGCCCAGCCGCGCGCGTCGTTCAGCAGGATCGCCAGCTCGGCGTACTCCTCGCCGAAGAGCGCGGAGATCTCGC
>JALRCL010000177.1 GCA_023268575.1 Patulibacter sp. | reverse complement strand
CTGCTCGCGTCGCAGACCGGCCTGTCGACGGTCACCGTCGACGGGGATCGGCCGGCAGGGTCGCTCGCGGACCGCTCGCCGCGCGGACGTCGGCTGTTCGTCGACCTCGCCGCGGCCGACCGCCAGATCGCGCGGCAGCTCGGTGCGCGGGCCCGCGCCCTGCGCTGCGCCCGTCCGACGCTCGTCGCGGTCGGCATCACGGACGCGCGCCTCCGTGCGCTCCGCCAGGCCCTGCCCGGCGCCCGCACGACGGTCGTCGCACCCGCGCGCGACGTCCCCGACGTCTCGGCCGACCAGGCCGCGACGGTGACGCGCGCCGCCTCCGGCGACGCGTACGCCGACGCGCGGATCACCGCCGCGCTGCGGCGCGCCGGCGACTGCGTCGTCCTCGCGGGGGAGCCGGCGGCCGGCGATCCGGCGACGGCCGTCCGTCGCGCCGGACGGTCCCTGCGGGGGACGCGGCTGCTCGTCACCCGGGGCGCCGCGTCGCCGGCTCTCGCGCGGCTCGCCGTCGAGGAGGGCATCGACGCCGAGGCGATCGTCGACGGCGTCGCGGCCGGCGACGACGCGGAGTCGCGCAAGATCGACCGCGCCTACCGCCAGGTGTTCGGCGGGCCCGCGCCGATCGGCGTCCAGGCCGGGTGGCGCGCCACGAAGCTCCTCCTGCGCGCCATCGGGTCGGCGCGGCGCGGCAACTGGCGCAGCGACGTCGCGGCCGCGCTCGTGCGGGTCCCCGTCCCGGGCCCGCCCGCCGAGGGCCGCCAGTCCGCCGACGGCGAGACGTCGCCGGCGCCGGTCGGGGTCGCCGTGCCCGACGGCGGCGCCTGGCGGATCTCGCGGACGCTCGCTCGCTGATCCGGCGCCGGCGTCAGCGCAGCAGGTCCTGCAGGGCGCCGTCGATCTCCGGGTGCGCGAAGCGGTAGCCGAGCGCCTCGGCACGCGCGGGCACCATCCCGCAGCTGTCCAGGACGAGCTGCGCCTGCTCGCCCAGCGCCAGGCGCAGGACGGGGGCGGGGGCCGGGGCGAGGACGGGCCGGCGCAGCGCCCGCCCGACCGCCTTCGAGAAGGCCTTGTTCGTCACGGGGTTCGGCGCGGACGCGTTCAGCGGGCCGTCGAGCTCGTCGTGATCGAGGGCGGCGAGGAGCAGTCCGACCTCGTCGTCGAGGTGGATCCAGGGCACGAGCTGGCGGCCGCTGCCCAGCCAGCCGCCGAGCCCGAACCGGAACGGCTTGGCCATCACCGCCAGGGCGCCCCCGGTCGCGGCGAGCACGAGCCCGGTGCGCAGCGCCACGACCCGCACGCCGAGGCCCCGCGCGCCCGCCGCGGCGGCCTCCCAGTCCCCGGCGAGGTCGGCGAGGAAGTCGCCCTGGCCGGTGGCGACCATCGACGCCTCGTCGAGCCGGGCGTCGCCACGGTCGCCGTAGATCCCGGACGCCGAGCCGCTGACGAGGGTCCGCGGTCGCTCGGCGTCGGGGAGCGCGGCGAGCGCGCTGACGAGGTGCTCGGTGGTCGCGATCCGCGACCGCCGCAGCTCCGCCTTCGCGTCGTCGGTCCAGCGGCGGAAGACCGGCGCGCCCGCGAGGTTCACCAGCGCGTCCCGTCCCCGCAGCGCCTCGACGGGCGGGGCGTCGGAGGAGGGATCCCACTCGTGGACCTCGACGTCCTCGCCGAGGGCTCGGCGCGCGGACGCCGCGCTGCGCGACAGCACGGTGATCCCGTCGCCGCGCTCCCGCAGCCGGGCGACGAGCGCCGAGCCGACGAGCCCCGTGGCGCCGCTGATCGTGACCTGCTTCGCGCTCATGCCCCGACGCTACCCGGAACGCCGCTCCGGATCCCGAGGCGCGGCGTTGCCGGTGGCTGGGGCGTTGGCCGACGCCCGGGACGGGACCCGGTCGTTTCCTTCAGTCCCGCGTGGTGGCGAGGGCCTCCTCGGCCACCGCGGCGGCGACGGCGGGCGCGACGTCGCGATCGAAGACCGAGGGGATGATGTGGTCCTCGCGCAGGTCCTCCTCGGCGACGAGGTTCGCGATCGCGTTCGCCGCGGCGATCTTCATGCCCTCGGTGATC
>JALRCL010000129.1 GCA_023268575.1 Patulibacter sp. | reverse complement strand
CCGCGCCGGCCCTGAGGTCGCGCTGGACGCGGCGACCCCGCCGCCGGCGATCACCCGCCGGCGGCGCGCTCCGCGAGCAGCGCCGCGGGCGGCAGCCCGGCGAGGGCCCGGCAGTCGCGCGAGAGGTGCGCCTGGTCTGCGTACCCCGCGGCGGCGGCGGTGACGGCGAGCCCGGGCGCGCCCGGTGCCTCGGCCGACGCGAGCCAGCGCTGGAGGCGCAGCACGCGCCCGAGGACCTTCGGGCCGTACCCCAGCGCGTCGTCGGCGATCCGCCGTAGCTGCCGCTCGCTGTACCCGAGGCGATCCGCGAGCGCGGGGACCGGGGCGGCCGGATCGCCGACCAGCCCGACGAGCGCCTCGGCCGCGCGCTCGGACGCCCCGACGCGACCGCGACGGGCGGCGACGAGCTCCGCGAGCGCCGCACCGGCGTCCTCGGGCGCGGCATCGGCGGCGAGCCGCTCCTCGTCGACCACCGGCAGTCCGGCGAGCTCCCGCACGGCGTCCAACGGCACGCGACGGTCCCGCAGCTCGCGCGCGGGCACGCCGAGGACCGCGGCGGCGGCTCCGCGACGCAGGCGCAGGCCCCGCATCGCCCGGCCGGGCGCCACCGGCGCGAGCTGCGCCGTGGTGTCCGGGCCCGCCACGAAGGCACCGACGCCACGTGCCCAGACGAGGTCGACGTGGGCGTCGGGCAGCACGCGCACCGGCCGCAGGGCCGCGGCGCCGCCCGCGTCGAGCGCCCACGCGCAGGCGGCCAGCCCCGCCGCGGCCGGCGGCGGGGCCTGCTCGCGGTAGCGCGCGGCGACCTCGTCCACCCGGTCGATGATGGCCGATCCGTGCAAGACCCGCGCACCCCGGTCCGGTGGAATGCCCCCATGCCCGACGTCCCCGCCGCCCGTCGCTTCCTCGCCGAGGGGGCCCGCGTCCTGGAGCGCCGCCGCGCCGAGCGGCTGCTCGACGGCGGGGAGGGCGTCCACGTCCGGGACGCCGTGGCCGCCTATCGCACCGCCGACGGCGGATTCGGCCTGGCGCTGGAACCCGACGCCCGGTCCGCGCACGCGCACCCGGCCGCGATCAGCACCGCCCTGCGGATCCTCGACGAGGAGGGCGGCTGGGACGAGGAGCTCGCGATCGGGGCCGCGGACTGGCTGTGGCGGGAGGCCCCCGCTGCGACTCGCGGCGCGGAGGACGACCGGCTCGGCGCCGGCGGCGGGGGCGCGGTCTTCGTCGGGCCGGCGATCGGTGACGCGCCGCACGCCCCGTGGTTCGTCCCCGAGCCCGGGCTGCCGCCCTCCCCCGTGCAGGCCGGGCCGATCGCCGGCGTGCTGCGGCGCCGGGGCGTCGCCCATCCGTGGCTCGCGGCCACGGAGCCGCTCCTCTGGGCCGAGGTCGATCGGTGGTGCGCGCAGGGCCCCGACCCGGCGCTCGCCGGCGTCCGCCGGATCGGGCGCGGCTACGAGCTGCGTGGCCTGCTCGCCTTCCTCGAGGCGGTCGAGGACGGCGAGCGCCTGGAGCGCGCGCTCGAGGGCCTCGCCCCCCACGTCGCGGCGCTCGTCAGCGACGGCTCCGGCGACGGGGAGGCGCACCGGCCGCTGCACATCGTGCCGCGGCCCGACGCGCGCGCCGCCCGGTACGTGCCCGCGGCGACGCTCGAGGCGGCGCTCGACCGCCTCGCGCAGGGCCAGCGCGACGACGGCGGCTGGACGTTCGACTGGCCCGCGTGGTCGCCCGCCGCGACCGCCGACTGGCGCGGCGTCATGACGGTCGAGGCCCTCGCGGTCCTTCGTGCGCACGGCCGCCTGCCCGCCCAGGAGGCGTGAGACGCGGCGACGCCTCGCGACCCGAGACGCCGTTCTCCGGCGTCCCAGGGCGCGATCGGGTCAGCCGCGAGGCATGAAGTCCGCCGGGTAGCGACCGCCGAAGGCGCCGGTCGGCAGCGCGGCGCGGATCGCACCCAGCTCCTCGGACGTCAGGGTCACGTCGACGGCGGCGGCGTTCTCGCGCACGCGGGCGACGCTGCGGGTGCCCGGGATCGGGACGACGTCGTCGCCCTGAGCCAGGAGCCACGCGAGCGCCAGCTGGCCGACGGTGATCCCCTTGCCGGCGGCCAGCTCGGTCAGCTGCCGGACCGCCTGCAGGTTGCGCTCGTAGTTGCCCGGCTGCCAGCGCTCGTCCCAGCTGCGCATGTCGTTGGCCGGATACTCGGCCGCAGGACGCACGTCGCCGGTCAGGAAGCCCCGTCCGAGCGGCGAGTAGGCCACGAAGCCGATGCCGAGCTCGCGCACCACCGGCAGCACGTCGACCTCGACCTCGCGCTCGAACACCGAGTACTCGGTCTGCAGCACCGACACCGGCTGCACCGCGTGCGCGCGCCGGATCGACTCCGGTCCGGCCTCGCTCAGGCCGAACCAGCGCACCTTGCCCTCGTCGATGAGCTCCCCGACCGTCCCGGCGACGTCCTCCATCGGCACGGCCGGGTCGACCCGGTGCTGGTAGAGCACGTCGATCACGTCGACGCCGAGGTAGCGCAGGCTGTTCTCGGCGACCTCCCGGATCCGCGCGGGCCGGCTGT
>JALRCL010000097.1 GCA_023268575.1 Patulibacter sp. | reverse complement strand
GTCGGGTGGTCCCCACCGGCCAGGGCCGCCGGGCGCCGGTCCGCGGGCGCCGGCTCGATCCACGCCACCGGGGAGCGACCGGCCGCCGCCGCGGCCGGCCGAGAGGCGTCCGCGAGCGCCCGGTCGGTCGCGGGCGCCCCCGACAGGAGCCCGGAGCCGAGCGTCAGCGTCGCGCCCACGACCGCCGCCGCGCCGGTCAACGCGGCCGCGATGCCGCCGGCCGAGGGCAACGACAGCAGCAGCGCGCTCCCGCCGATCCCGCCGGCGACCACCGCCCCACCGCCGACGGCGACGAGCGGCAGCGGCGGCGCGCTCGCGGCCATGCCCCGCAGCAGCAGGACCCGCCGCCGGCAGCTGGAGCAGTGCGCCAGATGCGCCTTCGCGAACGCCTCGCGCTCGCCGCCGGGCGCGAGCACGTGCATCGCGTACGCGGTGACCAGCGAGCGCTGCGACGTGCACCAGTCGTCCTTGACGTCGTCCACGATCATGGACACCTCGCGCGAGACGCGGTCCATGAGCTTCTCCATCCGCTTGGGCGGGATGTCGAGCTGTCGTGCGGCGTCCGAGCGCGTGTATCCGTGGAGGTAGCAGAGGGTCGCGGCCTGCAGCTCGCGCGGGCTGAGCCGCTCGCGCAGACCCTCCAGCAGCTGGCGGACCCGCTCGCGGTCCCCGATCCGGTCGACGGGATCGGGGCCCTCGTCGGCGAGGGCGCCCGACGCGTCGTCCAGCGACGACGGCGGCCGCGACCCGGCGAGCGTCCGGCGCTCGTCGAGGATCCGCCGGACCATGATCACGACGAGCAGCCCCTGGCGGTTCTCGATCGCCTCTCCGGCCTCGAGCTTCAGGTAGACCGCGTGCCAGGCGCCGTTGTAGGCCGCCTCCAGGTCGGCGGCGTCCAGCGACATCCCCCGCCCGTGCAGCCGCTTGCGCACGGACGCGATGACCTGGTCGCGCGAGGAGGCGTACTCCTGCTCCAGCAGGCGGTGGGCCGTGGTCGCCCGGGGAGCGACGAGCGTGGTGCTTGATGCGCGCAAGGAGGCGACGCCCGAGCGAGGAGGGGCAGCGCCGGGGTCCACCGCTACGAGCGTGCACCCACGACGCCGAGCTCGCCCGGCGTGACGACGGACTACACCACGGACCGCCCGGCTCGGATAGGGCGGCGGACGAAGGTACCAACGGTAGGAACCTCGAAGCGGACGTCTGTCGAGGACACCCGCGGTCCCGGCGCGGGCCCGTCCGCGGGGCCGATCCGGCCGGCTGCGGCTCGGCGTCGTCCGTCGGGGATCACGCGCCCTCGTCGGGCCCGAGGGCCCGCGTGCGCAGCGCGACGTAGAAGTCGGCCCGGTCGGCCATCGACGCGAGGTCCCGGCCGGTCTGCTTCTCGATCCGCGCCAGGCGGTAGCGGAGCGTGTTGACGTGGATGCCGAGCTCCGCCGCCGAGGCGCTCCACTGGCCGCAGGTGGAGAGGAAGACGTCGAGCGTCTCGACGAGGTCGGAGCCGTGCTGGGCGTCGTAGGTCTCCAGCGGGGCCAGCAGCGCGGAGTGCAGCGCCGCGACGGCGGCCGTGGACTCCAGCAGCAGCGACGCGCTCAGCGGGACCGGCGGGCCCGCGTCGGCCGCGGCCAGGAGCGGGTGGCGGAGCCGGTTGAGCTCGCAGACGCGACGCGCGTCGTGGACCGCGCGGGCGACGTCGAGCATGCCGTGGGCGATCACCGAGCTGCGGCCGAGCGTCGCGCGGAAGCGCTCCAGCAAGGGCGCGAGCACCCGCTCGAGCGCCGCCACGGCGCGCCCCGAGCGCTCCGCGAGCCCCTCCGGGAAGAGGAACGCGACGACCTCGTCCTCGTCGACGGCCACGAGCGACCGGATCCCCTGCGCGTCGGCGGCGTCCTCGATCGCGTCGGCGGCGTCGAGCAGGTCGTCCGCCCGCGCCGCGCCCTGGATCACGACGCAGACGACGTGGCCGCGCGCCTCGATCCGCAGGGCCCGGGCCCAGGCCGCCAGCTCCTCCGGCGACGCGTCGCCCGACAGCGTCCGGCGCAGGAGCTCGCTGGCCATCTCGCGTCGGGTGCGGCGGACGGCGCGCAGGCCCCGCAGGTGGCCGGCCACCACATCGGCGCCGCGCTGCAGCTGGCGGGCGGTGTCGGTGCGGGAGACCCCGTCGCCGGTGATCGCCACCAGCCGCGCGTGCCCGGCGCGCTCGGCCGTCACCACGACCGGGACGGCGACGACCGTCCGGCCGTCGGCCATCCGGACCTCGGCCGCCGACTTCAACCCGAGCAGCCGCCGCCAGAGCGCCTCGACGAGGTCGTCGGCGAGCTGGACGCCGTCGGCGATGCCGGTCGCGCCGCGACCGCTGAGCAGGTAGACGTCGCCCGGGACGTCGGCGGCCAGCAGCCGCAGCGCGTCCTCGAGGTCGGTGCTGCGCTCCAGCGCGCCGGGATCGCGGGCCGCCGCGGTCACGCGTGCGCCCCTCGTGCTGAGCGCGCCGTCGTCGGGGGTCGGGTTCTCAAGCGCCCCCCTCCGCGACCGCGGAGCGCAGCAGGCGCTCCCGCGGATCGTCGACGAGCAGCGCCGGGTACGGGTCCGGGGCCTGCGACGGCCAGGAGCGGACGATCTCGAACCGCCCGCCGTCCGCGCGGCCGATGTGCAGCGGATGGGTCGTGTGCAGGTCGGCGCCGACGACGATCGGCTCGCCCTCGGGGCTGGCCTCGAACCGCGTGCCCGGCAGCGCCCGCAGCCACTCGACGGTCGAGCGCGGGTCCTCGACTCGCTCGCCGGCGGCGGCCAGCAGGCGGATCGCGTGGTAGGCCCCGACCTGGGCGGCGTGGGGCGCCGCCTGCGGTCCGACCCGGGCCCGCAACGCGGCGCGGTAGGCCTCGTTGCCCGGCCCGGGGACGGTCTCGAAGTAGCTCCCGGCCATGTAGTGGCCCTGGCCGGCGGCGTCGCCCATCGTCCGCAGGTCCAGCTCGGTCGTCACGGTCGCGGCGATCGGCAGGGCGTCGGCGCGCAGCCCGGCGGCGAGGAACTGCCGGTAGAACGCCGGCACCGAGTCGTTGCCCACGAGGTTGGACACCACGACGGCCGGCTCCAGGCGGCGCACGTCCTCCAGCACCGAGGCGAAGTCGAGCTGCCCGAGGGGCACGTAGCGCTCGGCGAGCACCCGGCCGCCGGCGTCCTCGACGAGCCGGCGCACGATCGCCCCGGCGGTCCGCGGGTAGATGTAGTCCGAGCCGACGAGCAGGACGCGATCGCCGAGGTGCTCCAGCAGCCAGTCGACGTAGGGCACGAGGAACTGGTTGGGCACCGCGCCGGCGTAGAGCGTCCGCGGGTCGCGCTCCAGGCCCTCGAAGTACGTCGGGTAGAGGAGCAGCCCGTCGCGGGCGTGCAGCTCGGGCTGGATCGCGACCCGGCTGGCCGAGGTGTAGCCGCCGACGAGCAGGCGCACGCCCTCCTCGCGCAGGAGCCGCCGCGCCTCCCAGGTCGCGCGCGTCGTGTCGGAGCCGTAGTCGGCGGTGACGGCGACGAGCTCGCGGCCGGCGACGCCGCCGGCCGCGTTGACCTCGTCGATCGCCAGCAGCGCCGCGTCGTGCAGCGACCGCTCGACCGGCGCGAGCGGGCCGCTGAGCGAGCTGAGCAGGCCGATCCGGAGCGGCTCGCCGGTCATCGCCGACCTCCGCCCGAGGCACCCGCGGCGCGCGCGAGCGCCGCCGGACGTCGCCCGGGAGCGGGGCCTGCGTGCGCCGGGGCGGCCATCGCGACGATCGTCGCAGGGCCGCGGCCGTCCACCGACGTCGCGGGCGGCGAGAACGATCGGGGGAATCCTGGCCGGGTGGAGGGACTCACCGGGGTGCTGCTCCTTCTCGTGGGGGCGCGGGTCGGCGCCGCGGCGCCGACTCGCGGTGGTCGGGGGACTAGCGGTGGGCGCCGGTCGGCAGGCCGTCGCGCCAGAACTGCAGGCAGCGGCGGCGCAGCATGTCGCGGAACGTCGCGGTGGTGTCCGGCAGCAGGGCGCCGTCGCCCCAGTCGAGGATCACCCCGAACTGGCGCACGCAGTCCAGCTGATCGACCTCGCCGGCGCGGTAGCGGGCAGCGACCTGCTCGGCGTCGAGCTCGAGCCAGCCCTCGCGCTCGGCGCGGATCCGGGCGCGCTCGGCCGCGGTCGCCGGCTCGTCGACCTCGTAGAGCGCCAGATCGGCGTCGACGACGCGGACCACCACGCCGTAGTCCTTGCGGGCGCGCTCGAGCGAGACGTACTCGTCGACGACGTCCTCCAGCACGTCGGCGACGTCGCGCAGCAGCGGATCGCCGACGCCGCCGCCGCCGGCCGACGGGCGGGTGAACGTGTCCCCCACCTCGACCGGGACGGCGGAGAAGATCGAGCCGAGGTAGCGCTCGTTCTCCTCGCCGCGGTTGAGCCAGACGCCGTGCGGGTTCGACGGCAGGCCGCCCCACAGGCCCCAGGTGACCGAGCGCTCGCGGTCGCAGCAGTACGACATCACCGTGCGCTGCGCGTCGTAGAGCGTGCCGCCCTTCTGGGCGCCGAGGCCCCCGCGCCAGACGCCGGGGCCGCCGGAGTCCTGGACGAGCTCGTGGCCGGTGGTGAGGACCGGCGCGAGGCGCTCCTGACCCTCGAACGGCTGGCAGCCGTACTGGGCGCCGAAGACGGGGCCCTTGGCGGAGTGCCCGTCGAAGCCGTTGCGCCCGCCCCAGCCGCCGACCATCCAGTCGTACCACATGAAGTACGGGGCGGCCGCTCCCTCCTCGGCGACGCCCTCCCGCTGGTCGCGGCCGCCGACGAGCAGGTACTCGAGGTTGAACGCGCAGGCCATCGTGCGCTCCGGCAGGATGCCCGCCCAGAGCTCGAAGACCGAGTTCATGATCTTCTCGAACGGGCCGGAGCAGAAGCCGGCGCAGGGACTCGGCCACTCGCAGTTGACGACCGTCCCCTTCGGGCCCCAGTCGAGCGTGACGGCCCGGTAGAAGCCGGAGTTCAGCGGCAGGTCGGGGAACTGGTACTTCGTGCCGGCGACGATCCCGGCGAACGTGCCGCCGAAGGCGGAGTTCAGGAAGGTCGAGATCTGCGGGTGCGACCCGTTGAGGTCGTAGTGCAGCTGGTCGCCGTCGATCGTGAGCTTGATCTTCACCGGGATCAGGCCCTCGCCGAGCTGCGGGTCCTGGTCGATGTAGTCCTCCGTCTGCCAGGTGCCGTCGGGCAGCTCGGCCACGCGGCTGCGCAGGAGCGCCTCGACGTAGTCCTGGACCTCGGCGAAGGCGGTCTTGATCGTCTCGACGCCGTACTTGTCGCAGAGCCGCAGGACCTCGCGCTCGGCCAGCGCCGCGGCCTCGGCCTGGCACTGCATGTCGCCGATGATGTCGTGCGGCGCGCGGGTGTTGGCGGCCATGAAGCGCGCGACGTCCTCCAGCCAGACGCCCTTGCTCCAGACGCGGACCGGGGTGATCCGCAGCCCCTCGCCCATGTGGTCCAGCGCGGTGATGTTGAACGAGCCGGGGACCGCGCCGCCGACGTCGGCCCAGTGGCCGTTGGCCTGGGCGTAGCCGAGCAGCTCGTCGCCGTGGAAGATCGGCCGCACGATCCGCGTGTCGTTGAAGTGCGAGCCGCCGGCGTACGGGTCGTTGACGATGAAGACGTCGCCGGGGTGGACGTCGTCGCCGAAGGTGTCGATCACCGCCTTGCAGGTGTAGTGCAGCGTCCCGACGTGGGCGGCGATGTCGCCGGTGCCCTGCATGACGGTGTTGCCCTGCGGGTCGCAGATCGCGGAGCTGAAGTCCCGCGAGTAGATGACGAACGAGTAGCAGGTGCGCAGGATCTGCTCGGCCATCTGGTCGACGATGTTCACCATCGCGTTGCGCAGGACCTCGAAGGTGATCGGGTCGAGGCTCGGCTGGAAGGCCGACGCGGAGGCGCCCGTGCGGGCCGCGGCCGTCCCGGTCGTGGTGGTCGGGGTGCTCATGCCTGGTCCTCCAGGTCGATGCGGATGTTCAGGTACGCGTCCACCGACGCGGTGGTGCCGGGCGGCACGAGGGTCGTGGAGTCGAGCTGGTCGATCACCGCCGGGCCGGGCAGGACGGTGCCCGGGGGCAGGTCGTCGCGCTGGTACAGCGGGGTGTCGATCGGCGCGTCGTGGTCGTCGAAGAGGACCGGCCGCGAGCCGTACGGGTCCGGCGCGGCGGTCGCGACGAGCTCGGCCGGCGCCAGCGACGGCTTCGGCGTGACGCCGATCGCCTTCAGCGACAGCCGGTAGATCTCGACCGGGAACTCCTCGCGGCGGAAGTTGTGCTCGCGCTCGTAGGCGTCGTGGAAGATCGCGATCGCCTCCGCCATCGAGGTGATCTCGTCGGGCACCGGGACGGCCAGCGAGCGCCACTGGCCCTGGTAGCGCATGTCGACGAAGCGCTGGAAGGTCATGTCGACCTCTGCGACGCCGTCGGTCGCGAGCCGCTCCCGGCCCTCGGCCTCGAGCTCCGCGAACGCGGCGTCGATCTCGGTCGGGTCGGCCTCGGTCGCGCCGCGCAGGAACATCCGGGTGATGTCGTGCTGGACGTCGACGAGCAGGCAGCCCATCGCCGAGGTGACGCCGGGGTTCGGCGGCACGAGGACGGTCGGGATCGCCAGCTCGCGGGCGACCGCGACGCCGTGCAGCGGGCCGGCGCCGCCGAAGGCCACGAGCGCGAAGTCGCGGGGGTCGTGTCCGCGGCGGATCGAGATCAGCCGGACGGCGTCGGCCATGTTCGCGCAGGCCACGCGCAACGTCGCCTTGGCGGCCTCCTCGACGCTCAGGCCGAGCGGCTCGGCGACCCGGCGCAGCGCGACCTCCGCCTTCGCGCGGTCCAGCGTCATGCCACCGTCGACCAGCGCGCTGCCGACCCGGCCGAGCACGAGGTTCGCGTCGGTGTTCGTCGGCTCCTCGCCCCCGGCGCCGTAGCAGGCCGGACCGGGCACCGATCCGGCCGACTGCGGACCGTTGCGCAGCGCCCCGGCGTCGTCGAGCCAGGAGAGCGAGCCGCCGCCCGCCCCGATCGTGAGCACCTCGATCGAGGGGAAGCAGATCGGGTGGCCCCACTCGACGTGCCAGTTGTTCGTCGTGCGCAGCTGGCCGTTCTCCGACAGCGAGACGTCGGTCGAGGTGCCGCCCATGTCGAAGCCGATCGAGTTGGCGAACCCGGCCCGCAGCGCGACGTGCTGGCTGGCGATCGCGCCCGCGGCGATCCCGGACGCCGCCAGCCGCGCGGCGTACTGCTCGGCGGTCTTCGCGGTCATCACGCCGCCGCCGGAGTGCAGCAGCAGCACGTCGGCGGCGTAGCCGGCGGCGCTCGTGCGCTCCTCCAGCTCGCGGGCGTAGGGCCGGATGATCGGCGACAGGACGGCGTTGGCGACCGTCGTCGAGAACCGCTCGTCCTCGAAGATCTCGGGGTGGATCTCGTGCGAGGCCGTGACCGCCACGCCGGGCAGCTCGGCCTCGAGGATCTCCTTCGCGCGCCGCTCGTGGTCGCCGTTGGCGTACGCGTTGACGAAGCAGACCGCCACCGTCTGGACCTCGCGCTTGCGCAGGATCCGCGCGGCCTCGCGCACGCCGTCCTCGTCGAGCGGCTCGAGCACGACGCCGCGGTGGTCGACGCGCTCGCTGACCGTCAGCCGGTCGCGGCGGCGGATGTACGGGGGCGCGGACTCGGTGTAGGCGTCCCACGGGTCCTCGCGGGTGCCGCGGCCGATCTCGACGACGTCGCGGAAGCCCTCGGTGGTGACCATCGCCGACGGCGGGAAGCGGCGCGTGATCAGCGCGTTCGTGGCGATCGTCGTGCCGTGGGCGAAGAGCTCGACGTCGGCCCAGTCGACGCCGGCCTGCGCGACGCCCTGCATCACGCCCTCGATCGGGTTGGGCGTCGAGGGGACCTTCGCGACCGACTTGCTGCCGTCGCCGCCCATGATGAAGACGTCGGTGAAGGTCCCTCCGACGTCGACGGCCGCGCGCACCTTGGTGGTCGCGGTCCCGGGTGCTGTCTCGCTCATCCTGCCTCCTGTGGTGGGGCCGGCACGGGCGGCCGGCCGCGGCCGCGCGGACGCGGCGGCCGGGTCGTGGACTGCTGCTCGGACCGCCTCGCGTCCCGGCTGCCGGGGTCGTCCCCGGAGCCGGCGGTCGGTGGTCGCTGACGTCAGGAAGCGTCGTGCAGGAGGAGCCGCGGCGGGCCGTCCCGATGGCCAAGGATGCGGCGGCTCCCGCTGCCGCGATGGCCTCGTGCGGTCCGACATCGGCGACCGGTTGTGCAGAAGCTCCTAGGCGATCGCACCGGGCCGGCCCGCGCCCTCGTCGGATGCTCCGAGACCGCTGCTCGGCGGGCGTGGCGGATCTCCATCGAGGGGCGAGGGAGCTCCGCCACGCACGGGGCGGCGACCGCGGGCGCGATGATGTCCGGGTGCCCTCCGTCCTGACGATCGCCGTCGCGCAGCCGCCGACCGCCGTCGGCGACGTCGCCGCCAACGCCCGCGCGCACGCCGCGGCGGTGGCCGCCGCGGCCGCGCGGCTCGTGGCGTTCCCCGAGCTGTCGCTCACCGGCTACGACCTGTCCGCCGCGGCGCTGGACCCGGCCGACGCGCGCTTGGCGCCGCTGGTGGCGGCCTGCCGGCGGGCCGGTGCCACCGCCCTCGCCGGCGCCCCGGTGCAAGACGCCGAGGGCCGGGAGCACATCGCGACGCTCGCCATCGACGGGCGCGGCGCGCGGATCGCGTACCGCAAGCGGTGGCTCGGCGGCGAGGAGGCCGCGCGGTTCGTCCCCGGCGAGCGGGACGCGGCGCTCGAGCTCGAGGACGGGTGGCGGATCGCGCTCGGCGTCTGCCGCGACACCGGCACGCCGGAGCACGTCGAGGCGGTCGCCGCGCTGCGGCCGGACCTCTACGTCGCCGGCCTCGTCCACCACCCCCACGAGCTCGACGAGCAGGAGCGGCGCGGTCGCACGATCGCCGCCCGGATCGCGGCGCCGGTGGCGCTCGCCTCCGCAGCCGGACCGGCCGGCCCGTCGTACCCCGCCGGCGCGGGCCGCTCCGCCGTCTGGGCCGCCGGCGGACGCCGCCTCGCACGGGCCGGCGCGGAGCCGGGAGCGCTCGCGCGGGCCGTCCTCCCCCACCCGCCGCGTCGACGCGGACCGGCCGATCGCGGATGATCCCGGCATGGCCCACGATCCCGAGCTCGTGCTGCGGCTCATGGAGCTCCTCGCCGACGAGCCGGATCTCGGCGAGCAGCGGATGTTCGGCGGTCATGCCTTCCTCGTCGGGGGCGCGATGGCCGTCGTCGCCTCCCGCAGCGGCGGGCTGATGGTCCGCGTCGACGCCGACGAGGCGGTCGCGCTCGTGCGGCACGACGGGGTCGAGCGGATGGTCATGCGCGGCCGGGAGATGCGCAACTGGCTGCTCGTCGCGCCGGAGGCGATCGAGACGAAGACGCAGCTGCGTCCGTGGGTCCGCCGCGGGGTCGCCTTCGCCCGCTCCCTCTCGGCCTGAGCGCCGGGTACCCCGCGGCCGGGCGGGCGCGCCCGGATCTGCGTCACGCCGTCGCGGGCTCCTGGCGCCGTGGGGCGTCCCGGTCGTGCGCGGGATCCGTGCGGCGGCCGCCCGGTCCGAGCCGGCCGTCGCGCAGCTCGAGCACGCGGTCGACGGCCGGCAGCAGCGCCGCGTCGTGCGTCACGACGACGACGGCGCGCGCGCCCGCCGCGCCGATGACGTCCGCGGCGAGCGCCGCCGCGCTCCCGCCGTCGAGCATCGCCGTCGGCTCGTCGAGGACGAGGACGTCCGCCGGCGAGAGCAGCGCTCGCGCGACGCCGATCCGCTGGCGCTGCCCGCCGGAGACCGTCGTGCCGTCCTCGCCGACGAGCGTCTCCAGGCCGTCGGGGAGCGCCGTCAGCCACGGTCCGAGGCCGACCGCGCCGAGCACCGCCCGCAGCTCGGCGTCCGAGGCGCGCGGCGCCCCGATCCGGAGGTTCGCGGCGAGCGTCCCGGCCAGCAGATGGGCGTCCTGGCCCGCGAGGCGCACCCGCTGCCGCAGCTCGGCGACCGGGACGTCGCGCAGCGGCACGTCGTCGTAGGACACGACGCCGTCGTCCGGGTCCTCGACGCGCGCGAGCAGCGCCGCGAGCGTCGACTTCCCCGCCCCGCTCGGTCCGACGATCGCGACCCGCTCGCCCGGGGCGACGTCGAGGTCGACGTCCTCCAGGACGAGCGCCGTGCCCGGACCGCCGGGTCGGTGGCGCAGGCCTCGCGCGCGCAGCGCGCCCCGCGTGGGCAGCACCGGCGGCCCCGCCGGCGCCTCGTCCGCGACGGTCGGCCGGGCCGGGCCGGCGACCGCGGCGGCGAGGCGCTCCTCCGCGCGCCGGACCGCGACGAGCCGCAGCGCCGCCTCCGGCAGCGGACGCAGCACCTCGTGGAGGCCGACCGCCAGGAGCACGAGCGCCCCGAGCGCGACGGGCGCGAGCCGTCCCTCCGCGGTGGCGCGGCCCGCGAGCAGCAGCACCGCCACCAGCGCGCCGCCCGCTCCGAGGGCGCCGAGCGCCCCGCCGAGGGCCGCGGCGGTCGCCGCCGCGCGATCGCCGCGGCCGATCCGGTCCGACGCCCGCCGCAGCGCGGCGCGGCGCTCCGGCGCCAGGCCGTGGAGCGCGAGCGCGGGACCGAGGGCCAGCGCCTCGTCCAGCCGCTGGGCCAGCAGCGCCCGGTCGGCCGCCTGGCGGCGCGCGGCGCGCCGCCCGAGCGCCCAGGTCGCCGCCGGGGCCAGGAGCCCGGCGACGAGCGCGCCGCCCAGCAGCGCGGCCCCCGCGGCCGGCAGCAGCAGCGCGGCGACCGGCAGCGCCGCCGCGGTCGTGACCGCCGCGACGACCGCCGGCTGGCGGACGCGCAGCTCGCGGTCGCGGAGGTCGTCGACGTCGGACGAGAACCGGCTCAGCAGATCGGCGTCCCCGGTGCCCCCGGGCACCGCGCGGGAGGCGAGGCGCCGGTACCACGCCACCCGCCGGTCGGCGAGCCGCCGGAGGGCGACGTCGTGGCCGACGAGCCGCTCGCCGTAGCGCCCGAGCGACCGCACGAGCCCGAGCGCCCGGACGACGACGATCGCCGTCAGCAGGCCGAGGACCGGCGGGCGCTCGGACGCGCGCACGATGAGCCAGCCGGACACGGCGAGCACCGCCACGCCGGCGATGGCGCTGATCGCCCCGAGCGCGGCGGCCCGCCACGCCCCCGTCCCGGAGGGCGCGCCGTGGGGTCCGGCGAGGGCGCTCATGCCCGCGCCTCCACGCGCGAGGGTGCCCCGCCGCCGGAGCGCGACGGCCGCGGCCGGGCGTCGGCGGGGGCCGCCGGCACGAGGTGGACCACCGCCTCGCAGGCAGCGGCCAGCTCCGCGTCGTGGGTGGCGACCACGAGCGTGCGGCCCTCCGCCGCGGCGAGGATCCCGGCGCGGACCCGGGCCGCCGTGGCGGCGTCGAGGTGCGCCGTCGGCTCGTCGAGCAGCAGGAGGGGCGCGCGCGACGCGAGCGCCCCGGCGAGGCAGAGCCGCTGCAGCTGCCCGGCGGAGAGGACGCGACCGCCGGGACCGACCGGCGTGCGCCAGCCGGCGGGCAGCGCCGCGAGCACCTCGTCGGCCGCCGCCCGACGCAGCGCCGCGGCGAGCCGCGGGCCGTCGTCGGGCCCGGTGCCGGCCGCTCCGGCCGCGGCGCGCAGGAGCACGCCGAGCTCGCCGGCCGGCAGCGCCGGGCGCTGCGCCAGCCAGGCGATCCGCGACCACCACGCCTCGGGCGCGATCGCGCGCAGGTCGACCGGCCCGCAGCGCACCGCGCCGGCGTCCGGATCCCGCAGCCGGGCCAGCAGCTCCAGCAGCGTGCTCTTGCCCGCCCCGGACGGCCCGACGAGCGCGAGCGCCTGCCCCGGAGCGATCTCCAGGTCGACCGCCGCCAGCGCGTCGAGCCGTCCCGCGCCGCCGCGGACGGCGGCCCCGTCGAGCCGCAGCGGCGCGTGCGCCGGATCGGGCGTCGGGCGCTGCGCCGGGGACGCGGCCGCGCCGGTCAGCGGACCGGGCTCGTCGAGGAAGGCCAGCACGCGCCGCGCCGCCTCGGTGCCGTCCTCGGCCGCGTGGAACCGCTGCCCGGCCTCGCGCAGCGGGGCGTAGACCTCCGGGGCCAGCAGCAGGACGAAGAGCCCGACGTCGAGGCGCAGGTGGCCCTCGGCGAGCTGGACGCCGATCACGGCCGCCGCGATCGCCGTCCCGAGCATCGCGAGCAGCTCGAGCACGAGGGCGGAGAGGAACGCCACCCGGAGGGCCGCGAGCGACTCGTCGCGGTAGCGGTCGGCGATCGCCCGCAGCCCCGGGACCTGGGCCTGCTCGCGACCGTGCGCACGCAGCGTCGGCAGTCCGCGGACGACCTCGAGGAAGTGGGCCCCGAGGACCGCGAGCTGGCGCTGGCGCTCGCGCGCGTGCTCGGCGCTGCGGCGACCGACGAGCACGAGGAAGACGACGACGATCGGCAGCGTGACCGCCAGCAGCCCGCCGACCAGCGGGGCCCGCCAAGCGACGACGGCGACGAGGCCGATCGGGACCGCGCCGGCGAGCGCGATCGCCGGGACCGCCCGCGCGTAGAAGTCCGCCAGCGCGTCGACGCCCTGGGTCGCCGCGGCGACGACCTCGCCCCGCCGCGCGCCCTCCAGGGGCGCGGCGCGCCCGCGCAGCGCGGCCTCGGCGATCCGGTCGCGCAGGGTCCCCATCGCGCGGCGCGCCGCCCAGCGCCCCGCCAGCTCGGTGCCCGCACCGAGCAGCGCGCGGCCGGCGACCGCCGCGCCGAGCAGCAGCAGCGCGGTGGTGTCCGGGGCGCGGCCGGCGATCGCCGCCGTCACCGCGTCGGCGAGCACCCAGGCCTGCAGGACGAGCAGCGCCGCCGCGAGCGCCCCGCAGCCGACCGCGACGACCAGGCCCCGCGACACGCGCGGATCGATCCGCAGCAGCCGCCGCTGCACGGCCCGCGCCGCGTCCCGCGCGCGGGGGTCGCCGGGCGCCCCCGGAGGAGTCGTGCCCGTCGAGACGGCCTCGCGGCCCGCCGCCCGCCCGGCGAGGCCCGCGTCCGGGGGGCCGGCGACCGCGTCCCCGTCCGCCGTCGCGAGGCCGGGGCCCGTCGGCGCGGCGACCGTTCCGGCGACGCTCATCGGAGCTCCCGCAGCGTCCCGCGGATCGCGCGCGCCACGAGCCCGCCGACCCCGCGGGCCGGCGCGTCGTCGGGCGCGCGGAGGAAGCGGACGTAGGCGTAGCCGAGCGCGAGCAGCAGCGGGGGCAGCAGGAGCCCCGCGATCACGAGCATCGCGGTCAGGGTCACGTCGCCCGCCGCGGCGTCGGCGAGCAGCACGGCGTGCGGCCCCGCCCCTGCGACCGGCGCGTGGTGCAGCACGGCGAGCACGACGCCGACCGCACCGGCCATCGCGCACGCGGCGCCGAGCAGCGACCAGTCGTCGCGGGCGACGGCGGCGCCGAGGACGAGCAGCCCCAGGCCGCCGACGGCGGCGAGCGCGAGCAGCCCGCCGACGAGGCCGACCGCGACGCCGGGCGCCGCGCCGAGCGTCAGCGCCGCGGCGGCGAGCAGGAGCAGCGCGGCGGCGAGCGCGGAGCCGGGCAGCAGCGGCAGGTCCGCCCGCGCGGAGGGCACCCGCAGGCGCACGAACGCCGCGCCCTGCGCGCGGCAGAGCGCGGCGAGCGCGAGGCCGGCGAGGACGCCCTCCGGCTGCAGCAGCCCGAGCCCTGCGTCCTGGCCGCGCGCGAGCGAGCCGTCGAGCGCCCCGGCCCAGATCAGCCCCCAGAGGAAGGGGATCGCGAGGCTCGTGGCCACGAGCGCCCGCTCCCAGCGCGGGACCGCCGCCGGCGTCGCGTGGCCGAGCAGCTCGATCGCGGCGTGGCGGACCATCACCGCGCCGACGAGCAGCACGAGCGGCAGGTAGGCCCCCGAGAGCAGCTCGGCGTACCAGCCGGGGAACGCGCCGAGCGTCGCCGCGATGGCCAGCACGAGCCAGACGTCGTTGGTCGCCCACGTCGGCCCGATCGCCCGCAGCGCGGCGGCGCGGTCGGTGCGCCGGACGAGCATTCCGACGCCGAGGTCGGTGCCGCCGAGGACGAGGTAGAGCCCCCAGACGACGCCGAGCAGCGCGTACCAGGTGGTCTGGAGGGTGGTGGGATCCATGGTCGTCGCTCCGTCGGGCTCAGTAGGAGATCGCCAGGCGACCGGTGGACTCGTCGTCGGGCCGCTCGGTCGCCGGGCGGCCGACCGGGTCGTGCGGGGTCGCGCCCGTCGCGTCCGGCAGGCCGTGGGCGAGCTCGCGGCGGATCGTCCGCAGCCCGAGCACCGTGGTCGCCAGGTAGATCGCCAGGAACACGACGAGGCTCGTCGCCACCGCGGCGACGGGCAGGTCGCTGACGGCGTCCTCGGTCCGCAGCAGGCCCTGGATCGCCCACGGCTGGCGTCCGGCCTCGCGCACGAGCCAGCCGCCGGCGGCGGCCACGAACGGCATCGCCGCGGCCAGCGGCGCCAGCCGGAGGAACAGCCGCCCGCCCCGGCCGTCGGTCAGCCGGGCCCCCGGCCGGCGGCGCAGGAGCCAGAGCCCCCAGCCCATGAGCAGCACGAGCGCCGCGCCGCTGCCGACCATGAGCCGGAAGCTCCAGTAGAGCAGCGGCACGTTGGGCACGTAGCTGCCGGCGCCGTAGCGTTGCTCGTACTGGCGCTGCAGGTCGTCGATGCCCAGCACGGTCGAGTCGAGCGAGAAGTCGTCGATCAGCGACAGCAGCGCGGGGACCTTGACGTTCACCGTCGGCTCGCCGGGGTCGACGCCGGATGCGGTGCGGGTGTTCGTCAGCCAGTGGAACACCATGCCGCGCGGCGGAACACCGTACCGGGTGATCCAGTACGCGGTGAACCCGATCAAGCCCTGGTGAGCGCAAGCTCGCGCGGTTGAGCGAGG
>JALRCL010000314.1 GCA_023268575.1 Patulibacter sp. | reverse complement strand
TCCGCGCGTCGACCACCCGGCCCTCCGAGCGCGGCGACGTGGCGTTCCCGCCTGCCCCGCGGCCTCGCCGCGCGGCGGAGCCCACCGGCGGATCGGGCGGGGCCGCCGGCGCGCCCGCGGCAGAGGCATCGCCCGCGCCGGTGGCGTGACGCCGGCGCGGATCAGGCGAGGATCGTCCGCCGGAGGAACGCGACCTGGTCGGCCGCGATCCGCGCCGGGAGCTCGCCGTGGAACGGCGCGAAGTGGTCGCCGGGGTAGTCGTGCAGCTCGGCGCGCGGCGCACGGTCGGCGAGCTTCCCGATCGCCTTCCCGTCGGCGCTGACGTCGTCGGCGCAGCGACCGACCCAGGTCGGCACGCCGATCCGCGACGCCCGGGCGACGGGCCGGAACGCCGCGACCGTCGCGAAGAGCCCGGGCGAGATCTCGTTGCGCCAGCGCGAGTCCGGCCGCACCGTGGCGGCGAAGCCGTCCGCCTCGCCGGGCAGGTTCATCGCGGCGCGCTCCCCCGGCTGGCCGGTGACCGGCACCGTGACGTGGCGCCCCGCCATGTCGGCGAGGGCCCGCGGCAGCAGCCACGCGACCGTCTTCGGTGGGCTGGCGAGCACCCGCGGGATGCCGTCCGAGAACGGGCAGAGCAGCAGCGCGGCAGCGACGTCGATGCCGTCGGCGAGGAGCGTCGCGACGTGGCCACCGCTGAACGAGAAGCCCCAGAGGGCGATCCGCGCGGCGTCGACGTCGTCCCGGCTCCGGACGTGCGCTACGGCGTTGCGCCAGTCCTCGCGCTGCTCGCCGGCGCGGAAGCGCTGACGCGGCTCGCCACCCGAGTCGCCGAGGTAGCGGTGGTCGAAGACGAGCACGTGCGCCCCGGCGGCCTGCAGCGCCTCGGCGTAGGGCGCCAGGCCGTCCTCGCGGGTGAGGCTGAAGCCGTGGGCCATCACGACGCACGGCGCCGGGGCCGTGGCCCCGGCCGCCGGGTACCACCAGCCGGCGCACTCGACCCCGCCGGAGCTGAAGGTCAGGTCCTCGCGCATGGGCGCACCCTAGTCCGGGGGCTGGCGCCCGATCGCGGTGCCCGCGATCGACGCAGCGGCGATCGCGGTCCCCGTCGCCGAGAGCGCCTCGGCCAGGGTGGCGTCGTCGACGTCGAGCGTCCCGTCGAGCCGGCGGCTGATGAGGGCGACGGCCGCGCCCCCGATCGCCGTGGCTCGCAGCCGACGCTCCGCGGGGTCCGCGGCGATCTGCGGGAAGAACGTCTCCCACTGCTCCCCGAGCAGGTCGAAGAGCCCGAGGATCGCCTCGCGGCGGCGCTGCTCCAGGCCCTGGAGCCCGATGCCCTCCAGCAGCGCGGCGCGCCCGCGCCGCGGGTCCCCGACGAGTTGCGCCACGAGCGCCGCGGACGAGGCGCGCATCCGCTCGGCGGGGCCGTCGTGCTGCGCGGCGGCGCCGAAGACCGCGGCGCGCAGCTCCTCGCCGAGGTCGTCGAGCAGTGCCTCGTAGAGCGCCTCGCGCGAGCGGAAGCTCTCGTAGAAGTAGCGCTCGGTGAGGCCCGCGACCCGGCAGATCTCGGTCATCGTCGCCTCGGCCCAGCCCCGCGTGCCGATCACCTCGAGCGCCGCCGCCTCGAGCCGGGCGCGACGCTCGGCCACCCGCTCGGCGGTCGTCCGCCCCCGGTAGGTGCGCTGCGCGGCGGTCCCGTCGACGGCGGCCATCGATGCCCATCTTGACAGGGGGTCCTGTCAATTGCGAGGATCGCCGCGAGCTTTGACAGGAAGCCCTGTCACTTCGCCGAGCCCCGGGAGCCGCCCGCGCATGACCCTCACCTCGCCGCCCAGCCCGAAGGCCCGCGTCGCCCCGAGCGCGCCGCCGCCCGCGCCCGTCGACCGGCGGCTGCACGTCGACGTCGCGCGCGACCTGCGCGACGAGCGCGCCGCGCGCCGCCGGATCCCGCTGCCGGCCGGGTCGCACCGCCCGAGCCTGCGCAACACGTGGCTGACCACGAGCGATCCGCTGCGCCTGCTGCTCGAGCATCAGCGGCGCTTCGGTCCGGTCTTCACGATCCGCCACGGCCACCAGGCCGTCGTCTGGGGGATCGGCGCGGAGGCCAACCACCAGATCCTCGTCCGCGAGGCCGACGCGTTCTCGTGGCGCCACGGGCGCTTCGCCGACCTCTGGCACCTGCTCGGCGACAGCTTCTTCGCGATCGACGGGCCCTACCACCACCAGACGCGGCGGATGCTCCTGCCGGGCTTCCACGCCGACGCCGTCGAGGGGGTCGCGGACGGGATCGTCGCGGAGGCGCGCGCCGGGGCGGACGCGCTCGCCGCGCAGGCCGGGTCGCGGATCGACCTCAACGGCTGGATCCGCGAGCTCGCGATGCGGATCGCGCTGCGCGTCCTGGCCGGGATCCGCGGGGACGAGGCCGGCGAGCGGCGGATGGCCCACGAGTTCGAGCGGGCGCTGAGCTACCACGGGCACTCGATCCCGGCCCAGATGCTGCGCGGCCCGCGGACGCCGTTCGCGGACATGCAGGACGCCCGGGCGATCCTGGACGGGATGCTCGGGGCCGAGATCGAGCGCCGGCGGGCCGCCGACGATCCCGGCCCCGGGGTCCTGGGCATGCTCGTCGGCGCGACCGACGAGCACGGGGAGCCGCTGGCCTCCTCGGTCGTGCGCGACCACCTGACGTCGCTGCTCTTCGCCGGGCACGACACGACGACCGCGACATTCACGTTCCTCGCCTACGAGCTCGGCCGCGACCCCGCGGCGCGCGAGGCGCTGCTGGCGGAGCTCGACGAGCAGGTCGACGGCATCCCGACGGCGGCCCAGCTCGACGGCACCGCGCTGCCCGTGCTCGAGCGCACGCTGAGCGAGACGCTGCGTCGCTACCCGATCGCCTGGCTCGGGCCGCGGCGCACCGTCCGCGACGTCGAGCTCTGCGGGGTGCCGGTCCCGGCGGGCGTCGGCGTGCACTACTCCAGCTGGGTCACGCACCACCTCGACGAGCTCTACCCCGATCCGCTCGCCTTCCGGCCGGACCGGTTCCTGCCCGGGGGCGAGGTCGACCGCCTGCCGAAGGGCGCCTACGTGCCCTTCGGCGGCGGCTCGCGGATCTGCCTCGGCAAGCGCTTCGCCCAGTACGAGCTGCGCGCGATCGCCGCGACCGTCCTCCCCCGCCTGCTGCTGGAGCCCGATCCCGCCGATCCGTTGCGGATGAGCTTCACGCCGACGCTCGGGCCGCGCGGCGGGATGCGGTTCATGGTCCGCCCGCGCTGATCGCCGGCGGGCCGGGACGCCCGGCCCGCCGGCGGCGGTTCGGCCCCGGTCGAGGCTCAGCGGCGCCGCGGCAGGAGGCGCAGCGACCGCGTGACCGACGGGGCGACGAGGCCGTCCGCCGTCGCGCCGACGACGAGCCGGTAGCGCCCCGCGCGGGTGCCGAGGAACGAGCGCGACAGCGCGACGGTCGAGCCCCCGACGGGCAGCGAGCGCGAGAGCGTCCGGACGGTCGTGCGCCGGGTGCAGCGGGACCCGCGCCGACCGGCCTTCGGCGCCACGCACCGTCCGCCACGGCGCACGCCGGTGCTCAGGCGCACGAGGCGCACGGTCACTCGGGCCGGCCGGTTCAGGCGCAGCCGCAGCGTCGCGCGGGCGCCGACGCGGACCGCGGCCGGGGCGCGCACGGCCGAGAGGCGCGGCGCGACCGGGGGCGTGTCGCCACCGCCCCCACTGCCGCCGCCGCCGGTCCCACCGCCACCGCCGCCGGTGCCACCGCCACCCGTGCCGCCCCCACCACCGCCGGGTCCGGACGCCGCGGCCGTGGTGAAGGTGCCGTCGGTGCTCTGGGCGGTTCCCGCCGGCGTCGTGACGACGAGCCGGTAGTGGTAGGTCGTCGCGGGCGCCAGCCCGGTGATCGCCGCCGTCTGCGGCAGCACGTCGTTGCTGCCGCCGGCGATCGCGGCGTCCGGGGTGCTCGTGCCGTAGCTCGTCGTCGTGCCGTACTCGAACCGGGCGGTGCCGGCGAGGCGACCGGTGCTCGCCGCGCCGTTGATCGTGGCGCCGGTGCTCGTCACGCCGCTGGCCGCCGACGTCGTCGCCAGCGGGGCCGGCCGCCACTCGTCGGCGCCGATGTCGGTGCGGACGCCGAGCGTGCGCGGGGTGGCTCCGCCGAGCGCCGTCGTGCCGTTCGCCGCGTCGTCGAGCCCGGCGTCGATCGTCGGCGAGGTGGCGAGCTGGCGCAGGTCGCCCGACGCGGGCGCCACGAGCTGCGGCGGCGTCGCGAGGTTGCTCGCCGCCACCGGCCCCGTCGCGCCACCCGCGACCGTGACCTTCGTCGGGTCGTAGGCCGAGCGGGTGGCCGAGACGGACGCCGGGTCCCCGCTCTTCGCGACGTAGATGTCCGTCGACGCGCCGTGGACGATCGAGTTGACGAGCTGGAGGGTGATCGCGCGGGTCGCGGACGACTGCGCGTTGAGCCCGATCCCGCCGACCGCCCAGATCGTGCTGTTGCGGATCACCGCGTCGGTCGGCCCCCAGAGGCCGCTGATCGCCGCCAGCGCCGGGGCGTTCGCCGCGTCGCTCCAGCAGGTCGAGTTGCGCACGACGTTGCCGCCGACGCCGCCGACGAGGCAGGCGTAGCCGCTGCCGCCGATCCGGCGGACCACGACGTCGTCGACGACGATCGGAGCGGGAGATCCCGTCGTGGCAGCGATGATCGCGAACCCGACCTGGCCGGACGGGTTCGAGGCCGGCCGCACCGAGATCGCGTCGTCGCTGCGGACCAGTACGTCGCCGGTCGCCTCGAACTCGCCGGCCGCGAACGCGACCACGACCTGCTCGGCTCCGTAGTCGATCAGGATCGCGTCGGTTCCGAGTTCCCGCACCGTGAACGGCC
>JALRCL010001060.1 GCA_023268575.1 Patulibacter sp. | reverse complement strand
GTCCTGGCGCATGAAGTGCGACCCGACGAGCACCGCGTCGACCCCGACCCGCTCGAGCTCCTCGATCTCCTCGCGCCGGCTGATGCCGGACTCGGAGACGACGACCTTCCCCGCCGGCACGTGGCTCAGCAGCTCGAACGTCCGGTTGAGGTCGATCGAGAGGTCGCGGAGGTCGCGGTTGTTGATGCCGATGACGTCCGCGTCGACGACCTCGAGCGCCCGCTCGAGCTCCTCGCCGTCGTGGACCTCGACGAGCACGTCGAGGTCGTACTCGCGGGCCTTGCGGTAGAGCTTCGCGAGGTCCTTGTCCTCCAGCGCGGCGACGATCAGCAGCAGGGCGTCAGCGCCGGAGACGGCGGTCTCGAGCACCTGGTAGGGGTGCACGATGAAGTCCTTGCGGATGATCGGCAGGTCGCTGGCGCCGCGGGCCCTCGCGAGGTCGCCCAGGGCGCCGCCGAAGAACGGCTCGTCGGTGAGCACCGACAGCGCGGTCGCGCCGGCGCGCTGGTAGGCGGCCACCACCTCCTCGACCGTCGAGCCGGTGCGCAGCTCCTGCTCGGACGACGGGGCGCGGCGCTTGTGCTCCGCGATGACCGACACGCCGGGCCGCGAGGCGAGCGCCTCGGCGAAGGGGCGGTCGTCGCCGCGATCCTTCAGGCGGGCCTTCAGCTGCTCCGGCGGCACCGCCTTGCGGCGGCGCTTCACGTCGTCGCGCGCGCGATCGACGATCTCGTCGAGGATGCTCATCAGACGGTTCCCCCCACCCGGCCCCCGGCGGGCGCTTCGGTCGTGCCCGCGCCGGACGCGAGCTGGTTCGTGCGGGCGACGTAGCGCTCCAGGACGCCGGCGGCCGCACCGGAGGCGATCGACTCGCGGGCGCGCTCGACGCCGGCGGCGAGCGTGTCCGCGCCCCCACCGACGAAGATGCCCGCCCCGGCGTTGGCGACGACGAGCTCGAGGGCGGCGCCCGGCTCCCCGTCGAGGACGCGGCGACTGACGTCGGCGTTCTCGGCCGGGGTCGCGCCCCGGACGGCGTCCAGCGGGTGGCTCGTCACGCCGAGCTCCTCCGGCGTGACCGTGCGGCGCTCGATCCCGTCGGGGGTGACGGCGAGAACCGTCGAGGGGGCCGCGATCGACAGCTCGTCCAGGCCGTCCTCGCTGCGGACGAGCAGCGCGTGCTCCGTGCCGAGCCGGTGGACGGCCTCGGCCATCCGCTCGATGACGTCCGGGTAGCCGACCCCGATGACCTGGCGCGGGGCGCCGGCGGGACTCGTGAGCGGCCCGAGGATGTTGAAGACCGTGCGCACGGCGAGCTCCTTGCGCACCGGGATGACGAACCGCGTCGCGGCGTGGTGGCGCGGCGCGAAGAGGAACCCGAAGCCGAGCTCGTCGAGCACGGTCCCGACCTGGACGGCGTCGAGCTCGATCGCGGCGCCGAGCGCCTCGAGGAGGTCGGCCGCCCCGGACTTCGAGGTAGCGGAGCGGTTGCCGTGCTTGGCCACCGCGCAGCCCGCGCCGGCGATGACGAGCGCGGCGGTGGTGGAGACGTTGAAGGTCAGCGCGCCGCCGCCGGTGCCGACGATGTCCACGAGGTCCTCGCGGCTCGTCGTGACGGTCGCCGCGTGGCTGCGCATGGCGGTGGCGAGGCCGGCGATCTCGTCGGGGGTCTCCCCCTTCGCGCGCAGGGCGATGAGGAAGCCGGCGATCTCGACGTGGGAGGCCTCCCCGGCCATGATCACGTCGAGGACGCGTTGGGCGGCCTCGAGATCGAGGTGCTCGCCGGAGGCGACGCGCTCGATCGCGGGCGTGAGCACCGGATGGGGCATGCGGTCGGTGAAGCGTAGAGGATCGGGCCGATGCCGTTCGGGTCGCGTCGCGAGCGCCCCGGAACGCGAACGGGACCCGCCGCGGAGCGACGGGTCCCGTGGGTCCCGAGGCCCCGCCGCGACGCGGCGGGGCCGGAGGGCTTCCTCAGTTGCAGAGCGGCACGATCTGGCCGCCGAACACGTTGAGGATGTTCGCGTTGAACAGCCCGAGGTTCACGGAGATCTCGCGCCGGCCGCCGCAGTTCAGCGTCCCGCCCGAGGCCTGGTCGAACGCGAAGCCCGCGCTCTTCGTGCCCTTGAGCCAAGCGATCCGGTTGTTGCCGGTGGCCTGCGAGGCGTCCGTGCCGACCCGGAAGTGCTCGATCTGACCGGGCACCCGGATGTCGTTGATCACGAACGGCTTGTTCCGCGAGTCCATGAACAGGTAGAGCCGCGGAACCTGCTGGCCGACGGTGATGACGCCGCTGAACGTCGGGCCCTGACCGATGTCGAACCCGAGGTTGCTGAAGCGGACGTTCTCGACGGCGACCGTGTTCCCGTCGAGCGGCAGGGACGCGTTGAACGTCGTCTGCCCGCTCTGCTGCGTGCCCTCGTCGTCGAAGTCGACGGAGAACAGCGCCGGGTACGGCCGGTTGTCCCCGCCCCCGGTGCCGCCGCTCAGGACGTTCGGGTTCGCACGGCGGCACTTCGGGCCGCTGTCGACGCAGACGTTGAGCTTCGGCGCCAGGTTGTCCAGCGACAGGTTCAGGTTGCCGAGGTCACCCAGGTTCTGGGCCTGGAGGGCCAGGCGACCGAGGTTGCCGGCGTTCGTGAACTTCAGCCGGGCCGGCTCGCCGTCGGCGACCAGGGCCTGGATCCGGGTCGAGGCCGTGGTCCGCGTGAGCTGACCGTTGACCGTCGCCGGGGGCTGACCCTCGCCGTTCGGGATCGAGGCGACGATGTCGACCGGCTTCGTGGCCGCCGGGTCCTGCGTCAGGGACAGATCCAGCGGATCCGCCGTCATCGACAGGCCGCGCAGGCCGCTGAGCCGGAGGGCGACGCCCTCGTCGGTGTACCGCAGCTCGTCCTTGACGGCCTGGTCGCCCGTGCCGTCGGGGTTGAGCCCGGTCGCCGGGATCGGCAGGCCGGCGGCGAGCCGCAGCTCACCGATGGCCGGCTCGCCCTCGGGGACCGTCAGGGTCGCCAGCGGCGTGCCCGGCGCGGCCTTCGGGAGGTTCAGCGCGAACTCCTTCGGGACGCGACGGATCGCGGCCTCGATGCCCGCTGCCCCCTCGAGGAAGGCGATGCCCTCGCCCTTGAGGTTCAGGCTCTCGATCGTGCCGGACGCCTTGTAGGCGAGCTTCGCGCCGCCGTCGGCGAGATCCTCGAGCCCGAGGTCGAACTCCTCCGGCAGGTCGCGGATCTCCGCGTTGACCTTGATCGGCGCGGGGGGCTCGGTCGAGCCCTCCTCCGCCTCGCCCGGCAGCTGCGCATCGATGAGCAGCGGACGGACGCTCCCCGTGCGCGTCTTGAGCGCGAGCGGGGCCGGGTTGACGGTGATCTCCTTGAGGTCGTGCAGCCGCACGCCGAGCTTCAGCGTGCCGCCGGAGAGGTCGACGAGGGCGCTGTTGTCGCCCTCCTCGCCCGGAGCGACGGGCAGGTCGCCCGTGCTCGAGCCGGCCTGGATCTCCACGCGGCCGATGCCGCCGCCACCCGCGACGACGGAGAGCCCGTCGCTGCTGCCGCCGAAGCCGAGCTCGCCCTCCGCCGGGAGGCGGTCGAGGCGCGCGCGGAGCCGGTCGGCGCCGTTGCCGATCGGCAGGTTCGTGGCGTTGATCTCCAGCAGCTCGACCGGCGCGGAGCCGCCGTAGGTCAGGCCGCCCTCACCGAGACCGAGGCGGAACTCCTGCGGCAGGTCCTTGATGAGCGCGTCGACCGTCGTGTTCGGGGCCGGCTCCGTCGCACCCTCCTCAGCCTCGCCCGGGAGCGACGCCTGGATGCGGAACGGGCGCGTGCTGCCCATCTTCGTGGTCAGCGCGATCGGATCGAGCTTGACGGCGATCTCCTGCAGGTCGTGCAGGCGGACGCCGAGCTTCAGCCCCTCGCCGGTGCCGTCGACCAGCGCGCCGTTCTCCTCCTCGTCACCGGGGGCGACGGGGAGGGTGTCGCCGCTGCCGGCCTGGAGCTCGACGCGGCCGATGCCGCCGCCGGTCGTCTTGACCTCGAGGCCGTCGTCGCCCTCGCCGAAGGACAGGGAGCCCTCCGCCGGGAGGCGATCGAGACGCGCCTTGATGCGGTCGGTGCCCTCGGCGATCGGCAGGTTCGTCGCGTCGAGCTCGAGGAGCTCGACGGCCGAGGAGCCGGCGTACGTCAGGCCGCCGTCGACGAGCCCGAGCTGGAACTGCTCCGGCAGGTTCTTGATCAGCGCGTTGACCGTGCTGTTCGGTGCCGGCTCGGTCGAGCCCTCCGGCGCGTCGCCCGCGAGCGCCGCCTGGATGCGGAACGGCCGCGAGCTGCCCATCTTCGTCGTCAGCGCGATCGGGTCGAGCTTGACCGCGATCTCCTGCAGGTCGTGGAGGCGGACGCCGAGCTTGAGCCCGTTGCCCGTCGTATCGACGAGGGCGCCGTTCTCCTCCTCCTCACCGGGAGCGGTGGGGAGCGCGTCGCCGCTGCCGGCCTGGAGCTCGACGGCCGA
>JALRCL010000299.1 GCA_023268575.1 Patulibacter sp. | reverse complement strand
GGACCCCCGCGAGCGCGCGGCGAACGCCTTCGCCGCCGAGCTGCTCTGCCCCGCCGCCGGGGCCCGCGCGGCCGCCGTCGCCCACGCGGCGCAGCCCGGGGTCGTCGACTTCGACCTCGTGGTGCGGATCTCCGCCGCGTTCGGCCTCTCGGCCGCCTCGGTCCTCGCGCGGCTCGAGACGGCCGAGGTGCTGACCGATCCCCTGCCCCGCACCGCGTTGCAGGAGCGCGTCGTGCGCAGCGAGCACGTGCCGCGCTACGGCGAGCTGGGGCTGGGCGTGCTGGAGGACGAGCTCGAGGCGATTCGTCGCGCCGGGGTCCTGCCGCGCCTGCCCGAGGGCGTCGACGGCGACCTGCTCCTGACGGTCACGGCGCCGTCGAGCCCGACGACCGCCGTCGACCCCACGGTCCGCCGGTTGCGCGAGCTCCTCGGCCTGCCGGCCTGACGCCGGAGCGGGCCGCGGGTCAGCCGCCGAGGAGGAGCTCGTCGAGCTCGTCCCGCTCGCCGGAGCGCTCCGGCGGCGCGGCCGCGGCGGGCGCCCGAGACGCGGCGAAGTCGGCCAGGACGTCGGCGAGCTCGTCCGCCGAACCGGGGTCGGCGCGGAACAGCGCGGCGGGCGCGCTCGCCGCGGGGGCCGGAGGTGCCAGGGCGGCCGCGGCGGTGCCGAGCAGCTCGGCCAGCCGCGTGGTCGCGCGGAGCGAGACGCCGGACGCGGGCCGCTCGCCGCGCTCCAGGTCGTCGAGCAGGCGCGCAGCGCGCTCCTCGCGGCCGTGGAGGCCGAACGACGCCGCGAAGCGCGCGCCCAGCTCGGTGATCGAGACCTCCGCGCGCTCGCGCGCCGCGCGCAGGCGAACGCCCCACGCCTCCGGCGACGGCGGGCCGAGCGCGTCGACGAGCGCAGCGGCCCGGGCGAACGCGGGATCGTCGTCGAGCTCCGCCCGGCGCGCGTCGCTCGGCGCCACCGCGGGCGCCGTGAGCGCGAACGTCTCGAGCATGTCGGCGAGCTCGTCGCGCTCGGCCGGGTCCGCACGCGCGAGGAACGCGACGGCGTCGGGCGCCCCGCCGGCGTGCCACGCCTGCACGTACTCCTCGTAGAGCTCGTCGATCCGGGCCGTCATCGCAGCTGGTCCTCCAGCAAGCCTTGCAGCTGGACCAGGCCGCGACGGTTGCGCTGGTAGACGTTCGCGACGGAGATGCCGAGCCGCTGCGCGATCTCCGCCGCGGGCTCGCCACCGGCCATCGCGAGGAAGACCTCGCGCTTGTCCTCGTCCATCGCGGCGAACGCCTCGTCCAGGACCGCGCGGTCGACCACCCGGTCGAGGGTGTCGACGACGAGCGCCGAGGCCTCCGCGTCGAGCCGGCCGCCGACCCCGGGGGTCTCGTCGTCGCCCCGGTCGTCGAAGGACCCGGCGCGGCGCCGGTCCTCGTCGATGTGCGCCCGCAGGTGGTCGAGGAACGCGTACTTCGTCGCCTGCAGCAGGAACGCGCGCAGCTCGCCGATCGACTCGCCCTCGAAGTGGAGCTTGTCGATGAGCCGGACGACGACGGCCTGGGCGAGCTCGTCGACCTCCTCCGGCGTCAGGTGGCCGTTCGGCAGGGCCGGGCTGCGGCGTGCGGCGGCGAACGCCCGGATGCGGGACCACTCCGACGCCAGCAGGTCGCGCCAGGCGCTGCGCATCAACGCCTCGTCCCCGCGGCGCCGGGCCCGGACGAACGCGCGGAGCTCCAGGGAGCTCGCGTCGCGCGCGACGGGATCGGTCGATGGTCGAGCCATGCGGGGACGGGATCCGGCGCGCGGGCCGCGCCGGAGAGGCGGAGCCTAGCGCGCCATCCGGGCGGCTCGACGTCGATGCGGGAACGGTGGTCGACCATGGTCTCCAGCGACAGCGACGGTCGCCGTCGGACTCCGGTCGCCGCGCGCAGCCCCGATCTGACGACCGGATCG
>JALRCL010001018.1 GCA_023268575.1 Patulibacter sp. | reverse complement strand
GCCTGCGCGTGCACGTGGCCCGGGGCCTCGTCGAGCGACAGCACCGGGGCGAAGCACGCCCCGAGCGGCTCGAGCGCCGCGCACCACTCCTCCCGGGTACGGGTGCGGAACGCGGCAGCGAACCGCTCGCGCACCGCCGGCCAGCGGGCCTCGTCGTTCTGCTGCTCGATCGGCTCGTCGTCGAGCCCGAGGCCCTGCAGGAGCGCCGCGTAGAACTGCGGCTCGACCGCGCCCACGGCGACCCAGCGCCCGTCGCTCGTCTCGTAGGTGCCGTAGAACGGCGCCGCGCCGTCGAGGAGGTTCGCCTCGCGCTCGTCGGCCCACGCGCCCTCCTGCCGCATGCCGATGATCGCCGTGGCCAGCTGCGCGGCGCCGTCGACCATCGCGGCGTCGATCACCTGGCCCTCGCCGGAGCGCGTCGCCTCGAAGAGCGCGCTGACGATGCCGAGCGCGAGCAGCGCGCCGCCGCCCCCGAAGTCGCCGACGAGGTTCAGCGGCGGCACCGGCCGGCTCGCCGGGCCGATCGCGTGCAGGGCGCCCGAGAGCGCGATGTAGTCGATGTCGTGCCCCGGCGCCGTGGCGTACGGTCCCTCCTGCCCCCAGCCGGTCATCCGGCCGTAGACGAGCCGCGGGTTGCGGGCCAGGACGTCGTCGGGACCGACGCCGAGGCGCTCGGCGACCCCGGGCCGGTAGCCCTCGACGAGGACGTCCGCGCCCGCGGCGAGGTCGAGGACGAGGCCGACCCCGTCGGGGTGCTTCAGGTCGACGGCGACGGCGCGGCGGCCGCGGTTCAGCAACCGGTCGATCGCCTGCCCGCCGCCGACCTGCGCGGTGCGCTCGACCCGCAGGACCTCGGCGCCCATGTCGGCGAGCAGCATGCAGCAGAACGGCCCCGGTCCGAGCCCGGCGAGCTCGACGACCCGCACGCCGGCCAGCGGCCCGCGACCGGCCCCGCCACGCGCCGGGCCGGACTTGTCGTGGTCGTCGTGCGGCACGGCGGCGGTCATGCGCACCACGCTAGGCCGCGGGCCGCGGTGCTCCTCCCGCGCGCCCGCGGGGCGGTTGGAGCGGCCTCCAAGCGGGACGGCGGATCCGGGCCGCGGCGGCGACGCCGCGCCGGACACTCGTTCCTGCCCGGTCCGGTCGGCGCGACCGACGGCGGGCGCCGCGACGACCCCACGAGGAGGCCACGTGCCCACGAGCACCACGACCGTCGACGCCGTCCTGTTCGACTGGGACGGGACCCTGATGGACACGAAGGAGACGATCCTGCGGACGTACCGGGAGGCGAGCACCGAGATCTACGGGCACGCCTACCCGACCGATCCGGCGCAGATCGAGGAGCTCGTCCAGCTGCGGGCCAAGGAGGCGTTCCTGCTCGTCGCCCAGGGCGACGCCGAGCGGGCCGCGGAGGTCGCCGTCCGCTTCGGCGAGGCGTACGCGCGCAACCAGGCCTCGGCGACGCCGTTCGACGGGATCGCCGACGCCCTGCGCGAGCTCGTCGCGCTGGGCGTGCAGGTCGGCGTGGCGACGTCGAAGGCGCGCTCCCGGTTCGAGGCCGACGCCGAGCGCGCGGGCATCCGCGACCTGCTCGCGGTCGCGATCACCGGCGACGACGTCACGGCTGCGAAGCCCGACCCCGAGCCCGTGGCGCGCGCGATCGACGAGCTCGGCCTGTCCCCCGCGAACTGCTTCTACGTCGGCGACGGCCCGAACGACGTCCTCGCCGCGCGCGCCGCCGGGGCGGTCACCGTCGGCGTCGCCTGGGGCTTCCACCCCGACGAGTGCCGCGAGGCCGGGCCACAGCTGTTCGTCCGCGACCCGGCCGAGCTCGTCGACGCCGTCCGGCGCGCCCGCTCAGCGTAGGCGCCGGAGGTTCCGTAAAGAACGCAGGGCCGCTGCGGCAGACGCGCTAAGAATCGACGTTCGCTGACCTGGCCAGCAAGCGAGAGTTCGGGGAAGCTACGAAGAGACTCACGGCCCGATCCTCGAAAGCGACTGTTGCTGTCGAGAGCCGCTGCCGCGCATCGTCAAGGGCCTCCATGCGGTCTTCGTACTGCTTGGCGCTG
>JALRCL010000987.1 GCA_023268575.1 Patulibacter sp. | reverse complement strand
GTGCTCGGCCAGACGCGCGAGGTCGTGCGCGCCCGGCGCGGCGTCCTCATCTGCCGCACGCACCACGGGTTCGTCGCCGCCCACGCCGGCGTCGACGGGTCGAACGTCGCCGCCGGCTCCGTCGTGACGCTGCCCGTGGATCCCGACGCCTCCGCCCGCCGGCTGCGCGACGCCCTGCCCGGCCGCCCCGCGGTCGTCATCGCCGACAGCTTCGGCCGACCCTGGCGCCACGGACAGGCCGAGGTCGCGATCGGCTGCGCCGGGCTGGTGGCGCTCGACGACCGGCGCGGTCAGGCCGACCGCGAGGGCCAGGAGCTGCTGGCCACGCAGATCGCGATCGCCGACCACGTCGCCGGGGCCGCCGACCTCGCGCGGCTGAAGGACGACGGCCGCCCGGCGGTCCTCGTCACCGGCCTCGGGCGCTGGCGCACCGACGAGCACGGCCCCGGGGCAGCGGCGCTGCGCCGCGCCGCCGACGAGGACCTCTTCGGCGCGGCCTGACCTCCTCGTGACGTTCGCCGGTCTCGAGGCACGGCAAGCAGCGAGTCGGCGGTCGCCGGCGATGCGCGCGGAGCGTCGCCGGCGCGCGGACGGATGTCGTCGAGCTCGACGCCCGGCGTCGGCCGACGACGCAGCCCGTCGCGGGTCAGTTGATCTCGGCGACCTTCAGCTGCCGGTCGCCGCGCGGGGTCTTCACGGTCACCGTCTCCCCCAGCCGGCGGCCGATGATCGCCTGGGCGACCGGCGACTCGACCGAGAGCTTGCCCGACGAGACGTCGGCCTCGGCCGCGCCGACGAGCGTCCAGACCTGCTCGCGACCCTTCTCCTCGTCGACGAGCTTCACCGTTGCGCCGAAGCCGACCTTGCTCTCGTCGGTCGAGATCTCGGTCACCACGGCGTTGCGCAGACGCTCGGCGAGGACCGCGATCCGCGTCTCGAGGTGCGCCTGGTCATCCTTGGCCTGGTGGTACTCGGCGTTCTCCTTGAGGTCGCCGAGCTCCCGGGCGCGCTGGATCCGCGCCGCGATGTCGCGCCGCTTGGGACCCTCGAGCTCGTCGAGCTCGGCCTTCAGGGCCTCCAGGCCCTCGGGCGTGATCGACTCACCGGCGGTGCTCATCACACCACCGTAACGTGCCCGGTCCGCGACCGTCCGCCCCGCGGGAGGCCGCGGAGCACGCCGCCCCGCCCGCTGCTCAGCGGCCGGTGGCGCCGGTGGCGACCGGCAGCGGATGCTCTTGGCGGATCGCGTACAGCGTCGAGCGCTCGGCCGCCGGACGACCCGCGGCGTGCGCCGCAGCGATGAGCTCGGGCGGATCGCGCCGGACGCCGTGATCGGCACCGGCCAGCCGCGAGATGTTCTCCTCCATCAACGTCCCGCCGAGGTCGTTGACGCCCCACCGCAGCGCCTCGGTCGCGCCCTCCAGGCCCATCTTCACCCACGACGCCTGAACGTTGGCGATCGTCCGACCCAGCGCGAGCCGGAACACCGCGGTATGGCGCAGGTTGTCCTCGATCGAGAGCTCCTGCACCCCGTGCGTACGACCCAAACGGGTCTGGAACGGAATGAACGACAGCGGCACGAACTCCGTGATCCCACCGGTGCGCTCCTGCACCCCGCGCACCACGTGCATGTGCCGAGCCAGCTCCCACGGCTCCTCGATATGGCCGAACATCACCGTCGACGTCGACCGCACCCCAGCGGCGTGCGCGGCCTCGATGACCTCCACCCACCGCGACGCCGGCAGCTTGTTCGGCGAGATCCGCTGACGGACCCCGTCGTCGAGGACCTCCGCCGCCGTGCCCGGCGTCGACCCGAGCCCGGCCTCCAGCAGCGCGGCGAAGATCTCCGGCAGCGACAGCCCGGAGATCGTCGTCATGTGATCGACCTCCATCGGACTGAACGCGTGCAGGTGCAGCTCCGCACCGTGGCGACGCCCCTCCTCCTTCGCGCGGCGCAGCCAGTGCAGGTAATCCTCCAGCGCCCAGTCCGGGTGGATGCCCGACTGGATGCACAGCTCGGTGGCGCCGTACTCCACGGCCTCCTGCACCCGGCGAGCGAACTCCTCCTCACCAACGTCGTAGGCATCCGGCGAGCGCTTGGACTGCCCGAACCCACAGAACGCGCACCCGACCGTGCAGACGTTCGAGATGTTGATGTTGCGGTTCACCACGAAGGTGACCGTCTCGCCCGCCAGCTCGGAGCGCAGCTCGTCCGCGGCGAC
>JALRCL010000922.1 GCA_023268575.1 Patulibacter sp. | reverse complement strand
GGCTACGGTTCGGCCGGTGAGCGATCCGCGACACATGGCCCGCTTCTGGGACGAGCGGGCCCGGGAGCACGCCGAGTACTTCGTCGACAACCGGCTGGACTACCGCCGGGGCGACTACGGCCCCGACGACCCCGAGGACTTCTGGGCCAAGGGCCGGCGCGACTTCGACGTCCTGCTGGAGACCGTCGGGGCGCCCGCGATCGGCGAGCGGGACGTCGTGTTGGACATCGGGTGCGGCGTCGGGCGCCTGACGCGCGTGGCCGCCGACCGCGCCGCGCACGTCCACGCGCTCGACGTGAGCGCCGAGATGATCGATCGCGCCCGCGCGAACCTCGCCGATCGCGACGACGTGACCTTCCACGTCGGCGACGGCGCGACGTTGCAGCCGCTGGAGGACGACAGCATCGACGTCGTCGTCTCGCTCGTCGTCTTCCAGCACATCCCGGACCCCGAGATCACCTACGGCTACGTCCGCGAGATCCTGCGGGTGCTGCGGCCCGGGGGATGGGCGGCGTTCCAGGTCTCCGACGACCCGGTCATCCACGCGATGGACCACCCCGGTCCCTCGCTGCCCCGGCGGATCCTCGCGCGCCTGCGCGGCGGCCTGCCGGGTGGCCAGGATGACCCGGCCTGGCGGGGCTCGGCGATCGAGCGGTCGCGGCTGGAGCGCGAGATCGCACAGGCCGGCGGGCGCGTCGAGCGGCTCGAGGGCGCCGGGACGCAGTACTGCCTCGTGCTCGTGCGGGCCGCCTGAGCGCCGCGCCGCTCGCCTCCGGCGGCGACCGCTGGCGCGTCGCCACCCGCGGGGCGCGTTTGCCGGACACTCCCGCCCCTGACCCTCCCGAAGGCCGTCCAGATCTGCGTCCAGACGGCGCTGGCCACGGGTGCGGCTGGTACGTTCGTCCGGTCCAGCACGCGCCGATCGTCCGAGGTTCGCTCAACGGACGATCCATCGCCCCGCTCGTGCCCGACCGCCTCGCGCATGACTCGCTCACCTCGCCGCCTGCTCACCCTCGTCGCGCTGACCGGCGCCGCCATCGGCGTGCCGGCGACCGCCGCCCAGGCCTGGGAGCGCCCGACCTGGGCGGACCTCGCGCCGCTGGCGACCGAGCAACCGGTGCAGACGCACCAGGCGATCGGCGAGCAGAAGGCGATCATGATCGCCGTGCCCGGCGGCGGCTGGGGCGCCGGCGGCGACGAGCTCTTCCGGCTCTACAGCTACCTCGACTGGTGGACCACGATGCTCCAGGAGCACGGGGTCACCGTCGACGTCGTCGGCCACCGCGGACACAGCGGCAACGGCACCGTCGCCCGGCAGATCGCCGACATCGTCAACGCGATGGAGCGCGCCCGCAAGCGCGCTCCCACCACGCCGATCTGCATCTACGGCCTGTCCTCGGGTGGCCAGCTCGCCGTCATGTCGTCGATGATCCGGCCCGATCTCGCCGACTGCGTCATCGCGGACGGTGCGCCGATGGACCTCGACCGCTGGCTGCCGCACGCGACCCAGCTGCACGGCCTGCGGCTGGAGGACTTCGTCGCGTCGTTCTTCTACCCGAGCGCGGCGAACGAGCGGTTCGACTACCCGCCGAAGTTCCCCGAGGG
>JALRCL010000919.1 GCA_023268575.1 Patulibacter sp. | reverse complement strand
ACGGTCGCCGGCAGGCGCGGCGCCCGGGCGACGTCCCGGACGAACCGGCGCGCGCCGAGCGCGAGGTTCACGCCGCCGCGGTCGATCGTCTCCTTCACGACCTCGGGGTTCAGGAGCGGGAGGTTCGTCGGCGAGAGCAGGTCGTGGACGTTGTCGGCGAGGAAGCGCACCTGCTGCTCGGTGCGCCAGTCCAGCTCGGCGTCGTCGATCAGGCCGTCGACGGTCGCCCCGACGGCGAGGTAGCCCTGCAGGACGCGGCGCAGCGCCCAGTTCTCCTCCCACGCGCGGTCGCGGAAGCGGGCGTCGCCCTTCGCTGGGGCGACGGCGGAGCGCCCACCGGCGACGCGCGCGAGCTCCGCGCCGAGCGCGCCGACGCGCCCGGCGGTGCGACGCGGGCGGCGGGCGAGCGCGGCGGCGGTGCGCAGCACCGGCCCGGGGCGAGCGATCCGCGTCGCCCGGCCGCCGGAGACGTTCTGGGTCAGCAGCGTGTCGAGGGCCGCGTTGCGGTGCGTGCGGCGCCGCTCGCCCTGCGGCGGGGCGTCGGTCGTGCTCACGACGTCCCCTCCGCGAAGCGGTAGAGGACCTGGGCGACGCACGCCGGCTTCGGGGCGTCCTCGATCTCGAACGTCAGCGTGCAGCGCAGGACGCCGACGCCGTCGGCGATCTGCGCCTCGTCGAGGGCGACCCGCATGCGCAGCCGGCGGTCGACCGGGACCGGCGCGACGAAGCGCAGGCGGTCGATCCCGTAGTTCATCGCCATCGCGAAGCCGGAGACGTCCAGCACGTCCTCCAGCAGCGTCGGCGCGAGCGACAGCGTGAGGTAGCCGTGGGCGATCGTGCCGCCGAAGGGCGTCGCGGCGGCGCGCTCGGGGTCGAGGTGGATCCAGTTGCGATCGCCGGTGACCTCGGCGAAGGCGTCGATCATCGGCTGGTCGATCGTGATCCAGCGGCTCGCGCCGAGCTCCTCGCCGACCTTCTCGGCGAGGGAGGCGAGGTCGGAGTACCTGGTCGTCGTGGGGGCGTCGTCGGTCATCGTCGGCTCCGTGGTCCGTGGTTCGGTGGGTGCGCCGGTCGGGCCCGGTCAGGCGCGGCCGGCGAGCCGCAGGAGCAGGTCCCGCTGGTTGCGGGCCGCTCCGGCGTGGAGGGCGAGCGGGCGCGTGGCCCGCTCCGTGGTCCGCCGGACGGGCGTGGAGCGCACCGCCGGGTCGGTACCGGCGACCTCACCGAGCCACGACCGCGCGAGCGCGGCGGTGTCGTCGAGGTCCTCGAACGGGAAGGCGTGGCCGCCGGGACGCAGCTCCAGGCGGCAGCCGGGGATCGCGGCGGCCATCCGCCGTGCGTTCTCCACCGGGCTCATGGCGTCCTGGACGCCGTGGGCGACGAGCGTCGGGCAGCGCAGCGCGGCGAGCTCGCGCCGGCGGTTGAAGCAGGACGCCGCGACCGTCTGCGCCCAGGTCATCGACGTCCCGGCGCGCCGGACGAGGAACGGCTCGACCGCCGCCTCGACCGCCGCCGGCGGTGCCGCGGCGAGGTACTCCGGCGAGAAGAGCATCGCCGCCGGCCAGAGCCGGCGCCGCCGGGCCGAGTCCCGGGCCAGGCGCGCGATCACCGCCGAGGCCTCCGCCGGCGCGGGCAGTCGGGACGTGGGGCCCCCGGCCCAGCCGCCGACGAGCGCGAGCGAACGCACCCGCCACGGCATCCGGACGGCGAGCTCGAGCGCGACGGCCGCACCGAGCGAGACGCCCACGACGTGCGCGGACCGCTCGCCGGCGGCGTCCAGCGCGCGACCGGCGTCGGCGGCGAGCGTCGCGACGGAGACCGGCGTCGGCCACCACTGCGAGCGCCCGCTGCCGCGGTGGTCGAAGGCGATCGCCCGGAACCCCTCCGGCAGCAGCGGCACGAACGGGGCGAAGATCGCGGACGAGATCGTCCAGCCGGTGATGGCGAGCACGGGCTCCCCCGCACCGGCGCACGTCACGTGCAGGCGCGGACGACCCGGGCTCGTGACGGTGACGGAGCGCACGGGGGGCGGGGCTCGCGGACGCGAGCCGATCGGTGCGGGAGCGACGACCCGACCCCTCCCGCCGACAGCGACGATCGCACCCTCGACGGCCGCGCAGAAGGCCGTGTCGCCCCGCGTTCGGGCGGGCCCAGGGGCGAGCGCCCACGAACGGCACGACATCGCGTCGCGACCGTTCGACGCTCGTCGAATCCGGTCCTCGCCGGTCGCGATCAGCCGCCGGCGCGCAGGAACGCGAGCACCGCGAGGACGCGGCGGTGGTCGCCGTCGCCGCCGGGCAGCGCGAGCTTCGCGAAGACGTTCCCGACGTGCTTCTCGACCGCCTTGGGCGTCACGACGAGCGCGTCGGCGATGCCGCCGTTCGTCCGGCCCTCCGCCATGAGCGCGAGCACCTCGCGCTCGCGGGGCGTCAGCGAGGCGAGCGCGTCGTCCCCGCGATCGCGGTCGCGGACGAGCTCGGCCACGACCTCGCGGTCCAGCGCCGTCCCGCCGGCGGCGACCCGCCGGAGGGCGTCGATGAAGCCCCGCACGTCGCCGACACGCTCCTTCAGCAGGTACCCGACCCCGGCGCCCCCCGACGCGAGGAGCTCCGACGTGTAGACCGGCTCGACGTACTGCGACAGGACGAGCACCGCGAGCTCCGGATGGCGCTCGCGCGCCGCGATCGCCGCCCGCAGGCCCTCGTCGGTGAAGCCCGGCGGCAGGCGCACGTCGACGACCGCGACGTCGGGACGGTGGCCGTCGACGATCCGGCGCAGGCCGTCGCCGTCCTCCGCCTGGGCGACGACGTCGAAGCCCTGCTCGCGCAGCAGCGCCACGATGCCCTCGCGCAGCAGCGCGTGGTCCTCGACGACGACGACCCGCAGCGGCTCACCCATGCGGGAGCTCCGCCCGGACGAGCGTCCCGCCGGCCTCGGGCGTCGACACGGCCAGCCGGCCGTCGAGCGCCTCGACCCGGCGCCGCAGGCCCGTCAGGCCCGAGCCGGCGGCGTCGGCACCGCCGCGCCCGTCGTCGGCGATCTCGACGACGAGCCGCCCCTGCTCCTCGCCCAGCCGCACCGTCGCGCTCGCCGGTCCGGCGTGCTTGGCGGCGTTCGTCAGCGACTCGGCGATGACGAAGTACGCCGCGGACTCGACCACCGGCGAGGGCCGACGGGCGACCGTGCCCTCGACCGCCACCGGGATCGCGCAGCGCCGCCCGAGCGCCTGCGCGGCGGCGAGCAGCCCGCGGTCGGCGAGGATCGGCGGGGCGATCCCGCGAGCGAGGTCGCGCAGCTCCCCGATGGCGGCCTCCGCGTCCCGCTGCGCGTCGAGAACGAGCGCGCGCGTCGCCTCGTCGCCGCCGTCCTGCAGCCGCTGCTCGGCGCGCCCGAGCCGCATGCTCAGCGCGACGAGCCGGGCCTGCGCCCCGTCGTGGAGGTCGCGCTCGATCCGCCGCAGCTCCTCGGCCTGGACGTCGAGGGCGCCGCGGCGCGTGCGCGTCAGGACGTCCACGCGATCGGCGAGCGCCCGCGCCCGGCGCCACGGCAGCGTGTCCCCCCGGGAGAGCGCCAGCAGCGCGAGGTACCAACTGCCGAAGCCGAGGATCGGCCAGATCGGCCAGAAGGCGCCGCCGCCGGAGAGGATCCAGATCGTCACCTCGACGCCGCTCGCGAAGAGGAACCAGTGGCGGGTGCGCTCCAGCCGGGAGGGCCGCGGCTCGGAGAGCGCCGCGCGCAGCAGGGCGTGGACCCCGAACGCGACGGCGAGCCCGAACCAGACCCACATCGGCCAGAAGGTGCCGCCGCCGGTGAGCGCCCACAGGACGAGCATGAGCGCCGCGAGGAACGCCGAGCCGCCGAGGTGCAGGACGAGCGGCGACTCGTCGAGCCACCGCACCCCGACGCCCGCCTCCTCGGCGGACGTCGGGGCCGGCACGGTGGCCGAGGAGCGGGCGGCGCCCGCTCGATCGGACTCAGCGAGCATGGCCATCGGCGGCCGGGAGCACGGGGCGATCCTCCCACGCCGCGTCCGCGACGGGAAGGCCGTCGCCGCGCGCCGCGCGCCGTCGCGACCGCGCCCTCCGCGGGAGCGGCATGCCCTTCTCGCCCAGCAGCGTCAGCGCGGCCGGCAGGGCGAGCGCGCGGACGATCGTCGCGTCGAGCAGGATCGCGGTCGCCAGGCCGACGCCCATCTGCTTCATCTCGAGGAACCGCAGGGTCCCGAAGATCGCGAACACGGCGACCATCACGACGGCGGCGCTCGTCACCGCCCCGGCCGTGGCGCCGACGCCCTCGGCCGCGGCCTGGCGCGGGCTGCGCCCGGCGGCGCGCGACTCGCGGACCCGCTCCAGCACGAGGATCGTGTAGTCCATCGACAGCCCGAAGAGGACGACGAAGGCCATCAGCGGCAGCCACGCCGAGACGGTGCCCGTCGAGGTGAAGTCCAGCAGCCCCTCCGCCCAGGTGTGCTGGAAGACCACGGTCAGCACGCCGTACGCCGCCCCGATCGAGAGGAGGTTCAGGCCGATCACCGTCAGCGCCAGGCGGGGCGAGCGGAACGTCCCGACGAGCAGCACGAACGCGAGGCCCAGGACGAACGCGAGGACGAGCGGCAGCTTCTCGTTCACCTGGTCGACGAAGTCGATCGAGCCGGCCCCGGCCCCGGCCACGAGCGCGGTGGCGCCCGGCTGGACGCGGTCGACCGTCGGCGCGACCTCGCTCCGCAGCCGCTCGACGGTGGCGCGCAGGCTGTCGGCGTCGTGGTCGGGCATCGGCACCTCGATCACCGCGGCGTCGCCGGCGCGGGAGGTGCGGACCTCGACGGGCCCGCGGCCCCCGGTCGCCTTCCGGGCCCGGTCGCCGAGCTGCTGGAGCCTCGCCGTCGCGGCACCGAGGTCGTGCCCGGTGACGACGATCTGGGAGTGCTCCGGCGCGCCGGGGAAGGCCCGCTCGACCTCGGTCAGCGCCTGGACGGCCGGCAGGTCGGCGGGCAGGCCCTGGCGCCCCTGCTCGGCCGTCTGCATCGAGAGCGCGGGAACGGCGAGCCCGCCGAGCACGAGCACCGCGACGAGGAACGCCGCGCCGGGACGACGCGTCACCCGCTCGGCGACCCGCTGCCAGGCCGACGGCCGGTCGATGCCGACGACGCCGAGCCGCCGGGCCCGACGGGCGCGCAGCCGCCAGACGAGCGGGATCCGGCCGCGGTCGATCCGGTCGCCGAGCAGCGCGAGGATCGCCGGCAGCACGGTCAGCGAGCCGACGAGGGCGATCGCCACGACGGTGATCGTGCCGACCGCCATCGAGGCGAAGTCCGGCACGCCCGTGATGAAGAGGCCCGCGAGGGCGACCATGACGGTGAGCCCGGACACGAGAACCGCTCGGCCGACGGTCGCGGCGGCTGCGTCGAGCGCCGCGTCGGGTCGCGGGCGGGTGGGGTCCCTCCGCCGCTCCTCGCGCTCGCGACGGATGTAGAAGAGCGAGTAGTCGACCCCGACGGCGAGGCCGATGAGCACGAGCAGCGACGCGGTCGAGTCGCTGCTGGGCACGAGCTGCGAGGTCAGGCCGACCGCACCGAGCGCACCGGCCACGGCGGTGACGCCGAGCAGCAGCGGGACGAGCGCCGCGACGAGCGCGCCGAACGCCACGACGAGGACGATGAGGGTCACGGGCACCGAGAAGATCTCGGCCTGCTTGAGGTCCTCCTCGAAGAGATCCCCGATCGCCTTGTCGACCGAGCCGACGCCGGTCTGCACGATCGTCGCGTCGCGTTCGGGGATCTCGGCGCGCACGGCGTCGACGGCGGCGATCACCGGCTCGACGTGGTCGGCGGCGTCGTCGGGGTCGCCGCGCAGCGTCGCCTGGACGAGGACGGCCTTGCCGTGGTCGGTGCGCAGCGCGGCGTCGGCGCGGGGCCCGGCGCCGCTGACGATCGTCCCGACCTCGTCGACGGTGCGGAGCTTCGTGGCGACCCGCTCGGCCGCGCGCTGCGCGGCCGCCGGCGTCGCGGCCCGGACGAGGATCGTCTCGGCGGCGCGGTCGTCGAGGCCGGCGCGCTCGAGCACGCGCTCGGCGCGACCGGACTCGCCGACGCCGGCGTCGGCGCCCTCGAGCGACCGCGTGCCGACGAGCGAGCCGGCCGCCGTGAGCCCGACGACGAGCACGAGCCAGAGCAGCAGGACGGTCTTCGGCCGGCGCTGGGCGCCGCGCGCGGCCGACCGGGTGAGGCGCGAGAGCGCGCCGGCGGGGGCGCCGGGAGCGGCACCCCCGGGTGGGGGGACGGGACGGGTTCGGGACATGCCGCCAGCCTGCTGCGCGGGGGTCTGCGCGTCGCTGGGGGAAGGACCCGATCGGCCCCGGGTCGCCCCCCGAGAACAGGGTGGGGAGAACCCCACCCCGACGTTCGTCGAGCCCGCACGAGCACCCGTCCGGGAGCGGCAAAGCGCCTGGTAGGTTCGACGGCGATGCCCGACCAGCCCCTGGCCGAGCAGGATCCCCCCGTCCCCCCTTCCCCCGACGCGGCCGTCGTCGTCGAGGACCTCGTCAAGCGCTTCGGCGACGTCGAGGCCGTCCGCGGCATCAGCTTCGCGGCGGCCCCCGGCGAGGTCTTCGGCCTCCTCGGCCACAACGGCGCCGGCAAGACGACGACGATCCGGATCCTGACCGGTCGCTCCCGCCCGACCTCCGGCACCGCCTCCGTGAGCGGCCACGATCTCGTCGCCGACCGGGAGGCGGCCCGCGCCGAGCTGAACCTCGTCTTCGAGGACCAGAACCTCTACCTGCGGCTGACCGGGCGCGAGAACCTCGCGCTCTTCGCGCAGCTCTACGGTGCGCCGCCCGAGCGCGTCGACGCGCTGCTGCGCCGGGTCGGGATCGAGCACGCCGCCGGACGCAAGGTCAAGACGTACTCGACCGGCATGAAGCAGCGCCTGCTGCTGGCGCGGGCGCTCGTGAACGAGCCGCGCGTGCTCTTCCTCGACGAGCCGACCCGCGGCCTGGACCCGCTGTCCGCGCGGACGCTGCGGGAGATCGTGCGCGATCTCGCGGCCGCCGGCACGACCGTCGTCATCACGACGCACGACATGACCGAGGCCGACGAGCTCTGCGACCGCGTCGCGTTCCTCGCCGAGGGCCGGATCGTCGCCCTGGACACCCCGCGCGAGCTGAAGCTCTCGCTCGCCGCCCGCCGCGAGGGCCGTCACGCCCGCGTGACGCTCGACGACCGCAGCGAGCACGAGGTCCCGCTCGACGACCCGGCCGACCGGCGCCTCGCCGAGTGGCAGGCGGCCGGTCGCGTGCTCGCCGTGCACAGCGACGAGCCGACGCTCGCCGACGTCTTCGTGGCGCTGGCGGGCCGGGGCCTCGACGACGAGGAGGACGACGACGGGGACGGCCCGGGACCGGACGCACCCGCCGGCGGCGAGCGGAAGTGGTGGCACTGGCTCGTCTGGCCGTACAAGCCGGGAGGCCGGCGATGAACGCCCGGCGCCTCTGGCTCATCCTCCGCAAGGACCTCGTCGACGCGATCCGCGACGGGCGCGTCCTCGTGGCGCTGCTGATCCCGATCGGGCTCGGGCTCTTCTACTCGGTCGCGTTCCCCGACGAGGAGCCGCGCCCGACCGCGAAGGTCGTCGTCGTCGGCAGCGCCGACGCCGCCCGGGTGGCCACGCAGCTGCCGAAGGACGTCGGCCGCGCGATCGAGCTCACCGTCCAGCGGACCGCCGACGAGGCGACCGCGCGCAAGCGGGTCGCCGACGACGACGTCGACCTGGCGATCCTCGTCCCCGACGGCCTGCTGACCCAGGCGCGCGCGGGTCGCGCGCCGCCGCTGCGCGTCCTCGCCCTCTCCGACGCCTCCCCGACGGCGTTCGCGGTGGCGGACCTGCTGCCGGCGACGGTCGGCAAGCTCACGGACCGACCCCCGGCCGCCGAGGTGCAGAGCGCGACGGTCGCCCGCAACACGGCCAACGCCGTCGACGCCATGGGCCTGCGGCGCTACTTCGCCGTGGCAGCCGTCGCGATGCTGCTCGGGATGGTCGGGCTGCTCGTGACGCCGATCATCCTCGCCGAGGAGCTCGACAAGCGGACGCTCGAGGCGCTGCTGCTCGCCGCGCGCGGCAGCGAGGTGCTGGCCGCGAAGGCGCTCGTGGGCGTCGTCTACGGCTCGGTCGCCACCGCCGGCACCGTCCTGCTCACCCGGCTGGAACCCGAGCGGCCGCTGCTCTTCGCGCTCGGCGCCCTCGGCTCGGGCCTCTCGCTCATCGGCTTCGGGCTCTGGCTGGCGTACCTCTTCCGCAGCCCGGACAAGCTCAACACGTGGATGGGCCTCCTGCTGTTCCCGATCCTGCTGCCGGCGTTCCTCGTCGCGACGGACCTCTCGCCCGTGGTGGACGGGATCCTCCAGGCGCTCCCGATGACGCAGGGCATGCGCCTGATGGTCGACGGCTCGCAGGGCAGCGACGTGTTCGGCAGCCACGGCCTCGCGGTCGGGGTGCTGCTCGTCTGGACCCTGGCCGGGTTCGGGCTGCTGGCCCGGATGCTGCAGCGGCGCGGGGTCTGAGGGCCGGCCGCCGGCGCGGCGCGCGGTCGGCGCGGTCGCGCCGGGAGCCGGCTCGTGGCGCCCGCCGGAGCGGTGCGGTGGTCCTCCGGCGCGGCGCGGGCCGCCGCGCGTCGGCCACGCGGTCCGTTATGGTCGTCGCAGCACCGGTGCGACGCCGATCGAACGTCCGGAGCCCTCTCCCGGCGGATCCTCCGCCCGCAGGGCAGCGTTCGAGCCGCAACCGCCCCGTCGTTGCTGCACCACCCGCCGCCGGTGGTCCTCGCGACCGTCGGCGGTGGTGATCCGCCCGCAAGACCATCCCCCCGAGAGGTCCCATGAGCGTTCCCCATCCGCAGTCCCCCGTCGGCGAGCTCACGCTGCGCCTGCCGCGCACCGAGGCCCGGCGCGCCGAGCTCGAGCAGGACGAGGAGTGGTGCGAGCTGCTGCGCCCCGAGGGCGTCGAGCGGATCCGCTTCCACGACTACGACCGGATCTTCGAGATCCCGGGCCTCTACGAGCGGCTCTTCTACGACGAGCTCGAGTGCTGCTCGCCGACCGTCGTGCGCGAGATGCTCGCCGACGGCGTCCGCGCCGAGGGCGCCGATCCGGCCACCCTGTCGGTCCTGGACCTCGGCGCCGGCAACGGGATGGTCGGCGAGGAGCTGCGCGGGATCGGCGTCCAGGAGATCGTCGGCGTCGACATCCTGCCCGAGGCCCGCATGGCCACCGAGCGCGACCGGCCGGGGGTCTACGCGGACTACCGCGTCTGCGACCTGACCGACCCGCCGGCGGCCGACGACGACGCGCTGCGGGCCCTGGCCCCGGACTGCCTGACGACCGTCGCCGCGCTCGGCTTCGGCGACATCCCGCCGGAGGCCTTCGCGACTGCCTTCGACTACCTCGCCGAGGACGGCTGGGTCGCGCTGACGATCCGTGACGACTTCGTCACCGACGAGGATCCGTCGGGGTTCGCGCGCCTGTTGCAGCGCCTCGACGCGGAGGGTGCCCTCGAGGTCGCCGCCGAACGGCGCTACCAGCACCGGCTGGCGGTCAGCGGCGAGCCGCTGCACTACCACGCCTACGTCGCGCGCAAGCGCGGCGAGCTCGACCCGTCGTGGGTCGCCGCCGCGGCCCAGCTCGACCCGGCCTGAGCCTGCCCGCGACGCGCGACCGGCGCGCCGGACGACGCGCGACCCGCCGGCTTCCGGACGCCGCGCAACTCCCTGGGGCGCCGGGGGTTGGAACGAGCACACCCCGTCCCCTGGAGTCGATCGTGCCCCGCCCTTCCCGCGGTCTGCTGACCGCCGTCGGCCTGCTGGCGCCGGCGGCCCTGCTCGCGCTGCCCAGCGCCGCGAGCGCCGCCGCTCCGTCCTGCCCAACCGCCCCGGAACGGCTGAAGGTCACCTGGGGCGCCGCGGGACCCGCCGCCTCGACCCGCACGACGGCCGGCCGCTGGCCGCGCCTGGAGCAGGAGCACGCCCCCGGGGCCCTGGCGTCCGCCACCGTCGTCCTGCGCCGGACCGGTCTCGCGCTCGGGGCCGACCCGGAGGTCCGCACGGTGCGCGACCGGCGCAAGGTCGGCACGCCGGTGGTCTGCGTCGACGGCCGCGTCCGCGCGCGGCTCCCGCGGATCACGCGCCGCCAGGTCGTCGGCGCCGCGAGCGTCCAGGGCTCGTGGGTCGCCTGGCGCGTCGCCGCGCGCGGCGAGGTCGGCCGCGTCCACCGGGCGCGCGTGGTCGGCGGGCGCCTGCGCGACCACGCGACGGTGCCGACGGCGCCGGGCGTGCCGCACGAGCTCGTCAACGGCAACGTCGTCGTCGGGCCGACGGGCACCGTCGCGTGGACGCTCGGCGTCGGGCCCGAGGACCGGAACGCCCGGAGCAGCGCCACGGTCTGGCCCGCCGGGCGACGGGTCGCCGTCGCGCTCCCCGCGCCCGCACCGGCGACGCGCCCGGAGGAGGCCGGGACGACCGTGCCCCGCGGCGTGGCGATCGCCCTCGTCGGCAACCGCCACGTGCAGCTCGACGAGCCGGGGGCCGAGCCGGTCGCGTTCGCCTCCGACGAGGCCGAGCGGTGCCCGGACCCGATCGTGCCCGCGATCGAGCTCGCGGGGTGGCGTCTCGCCGTCGCCGCCTCGATCGTCCTCGGGCCGTTGGATCCCGGAGCGACGTGGACGGCCCTCGCCACGGTCTGCGACCCGCAGACCGGGCGCCTGCTGAGCAGCGACCGGGTGGTCGCCCACCGGGTGAGCCGCTGGGGGCCCGCCTACAGCATGGACGGGGTCGTCCGCCTCGGCCCGTGGCTCCTGGCCACCACGAGCGGGTCCGACCCGTTCGGCCTCGGCCCGTACCGCTTCGTCCTGCGCAACGTCGACGACGGCCGCCGGATCACCGGCGAGGGCGCGGTTCGCGGGCCCGGCGCCTGGACGGCGGAGGAGCTGGAGGCGGAGCGCGGCAGGCTGCGCCCGACCCCGACCGGCGCGGTCACCGCCCCCGGGGTCCTCGCGGTGGTCGACGGCAAGGAGCTGCTCGTGCTCGACGCCGACGGCGAGCGACGGATCGCGCTGGGAGAGCAGGCGCGGCACTTCGCGCTCGTCGGCGACGAGCTGCGCTGGGAGGAGGCCGGCGGTCCCCGGCAGGCGACGGTGCGGCCCCGCGCCGACGCGCCGTACGCGTTCGTCGACCCCCGGATCTCGGCGTACAGCGGCTCGGACTGAACGCCGCGCCTCGCGGGCGGCGGCCGCCCCGTCACCGGCGACGGTCCACGCGGTCCTCGCCGCGACGGTCGTCGCCGCGGCGACCCGTGGATGCCGGCCGTCGCGGCGAGCGGCTCGGCGACGACGAGGGCGCCGGCGCGGCCCCTCGTCCGTCAGCCCCGGTCGTGCGGCTCGTCGAAGTCGACGACCGGGCCGAGCGGGACGATGCGGGTCGGGTTGATCGACGGGTGCGTCACGTAGTAGTGGCGCTTGATGTGGTCGAGGTTCACCGTCTCGGCCACGCCCGGCTGCTGGTAGAGGTCGCGGGTGTAGCCCCAGAGGCTCGGGTAGTCCACGATCCGCCGCAGGTTGCACTTGAAGTGCCCGACGTAGACCGGGTCGAACCGGACGAGCGTCACGAAGAGCCGCCAGTCGGCCTCGGTGATCGCGTCGCCGGTGAGGTAGCGGTTCGTGGCGAGGATCCCCTCGAGCCGGTCCAGCGACGCGAAGAGCGCGGTGACGCCCTCCTCGTAGGCCTCCTGGCTCGTGGCGAAGCCCGCGGCGTAGACGCCGTTGTTCACCGTCGGGTAGATCCAGTCGTTCAGCCCGTCGATCTCCTCGCGCAGCTCCGCGGGGTAGTAGTCGCGCTCCGGGTGCGCGGCGACGGCGTCGAACTCGCTGTTGAGCATCCGGAGGATCTCGGAGGACTCGTTGTTGACGATCGTCTTCGTCTCCGTGTCCCAGAGCACCGGGACGGTGACGCGCCCGTCGAAGTCGGGGTCGGTCGCCGCGTAGCCCTCCGCGAGGAACGACCAGCCGTTGAGGGGGTCGACCTCGACCGCGGGGTCGTCGGGATCGGCGTGCTCGATGCCCGCCCCCTTGAACCCCCACGAGCGCTCGTCGCGGACGGGGTCGACGATCGTCATCCCGATCGCGTCCTCGAGGCCCTTGAGCTTGCGGAGGATGATCGTCCGCGACGCCCACGGGCAGGCGTAGGAGACGTACAGGTGGTACCGCCCGGCGACGGCCGGGAACCCGCTGGAGCCGTCGGCGGTGACGAACCGCCGGAAGGCGCTCTGCTGGCGCTGGAACCGGCCGCCCTCCCCCATCTCCTTGCTCCAGGTGCCGGCGCCGCTCTGCTCGCTCATCCGTGTCGCTCCATCGGGGGTCGTCGAGCGCGGGTGCCACGCTCCCGCCGGACGCTACAGGCACCGGTCCGCCGGCCCGCCCGACGCGAGCGGCGGGCGGAGCGATCAGTCGCGCGGTCCCTCGGCGGCCTGCGCGTCGTCGGCCCGGCGCTCGAAGCCCGGGCACGAGCCGACCGGCATCCGCGGGTAGCGCGGGAAGCGGTCGTCGGTCCGCGACCGCCCGCACATCGAGAACGTCGACCCGCGCCCGTTGCGGATCAGCCGCTGGTGCGCGCAGGCGCCGCAGATGCCGAACTCGACCATCGCGACCCAGTATCGCCGCTGTGCGACCGCGGGAGCGCCGCGTCGGTGGGCACCGCGTCCGAGCTGCCTAGACTCGCCGGGTGCCGACGTTCCGTCGACTCCTCGGGTTCCTGCGGCCCTACCGCGGAACCTGGGCGCTCTCGTTCTCCCTCGCGCTGCTGGCGATGCTCGCCACCGTGACGAGCCCGTGGCTCGTCGGCCGGGGGATCGACCGGATCCGCGACGGGGACCGGGACGGGCTGCGGCTGTTCGTCCTCGCGATCGCGCTGCTCG
>JALRCL010000902.1 GCA_023268575.1 Patulibacter sp. | reverse complement strand
CTCGCCGCGCCACGGGCCACCGACCGATCGCGGGCAGATCCGGCCGCGACGCCACGGCGCGCGCTCCGCGCACCGCGGCTCGCCGTCGCCGTCCGGATCGAGGCCCGAGGCAACCGGGTCGGCGCCGCGGGGCGGCTCCAGCAGCACGACCTCCCCGATCCGAGGCCGGGCCCGGGAGGGATCGGCGTAGCGCAGGACCCGCACGAACCGGCCGACCGGCACCGTCGGCGCCATCGTCTCGCTCGAGACGAGCAGCTCGATCGTGCCGTCGGAATTCGGCGGGCCGGGGTCGAGCGTGGCGACGCGGATCCCGGCCGCCGCGGCGAGCAGCGCGAGGAGGACGACGAGCACGCGCGCCGCGGACGGCGCGTCCCCGCCGTGCGGTGCGCCGGGCGTCGTGGCGGAGCGGTCCGGCATCGGTGGGCACCGTACCCGGCCGGAGCCCGCCTCCGGGCGTCAGGGGAGCCGCTGCCAGGCGGCGGCGAGCTCGCCGATCAGGGGGTCGCGCGCGAGCGCGCGCCCGTCGACCTCGCGCACCGGGACGACGCCGCGCACGGCGTTCGTGCAGAACGCCGCGCGCGCCGCCCGGACGTCGGCGACGGTCAGCCGGGCCTCCTCGGCGCCCGCGGCCTCCAACGCCCACGCGCGGGTGACGCCGGGCAGCAGGCCGTCCACGGGCGAGGTGCGCACGCGGCCCGCGGCGTCGACGAGGAAGAGGTTCGCGCGCGCCGTCTCGCCGACGAGGCACTCGTCGCTCACGGGGTCGTCGGCGCCGGTCGCCACGAGCAGCGGCTCGTCGGCGCCGGCCGCCGCGGCGGCGCGCTCGGGACCGGCGAGCCACGCGCGATCGGCGCGCTTCTGCTCGCGCGCCGCGTCGCCCGGCGCGTAGCCGGGCACGAGCGCGAGCGACCACGCGGCGGCCGTGGGGGTCGGGCGCGCGCGCACCGCGACGCCGGCGCGCGCCTCGACGTCGATCCGCAGCACGACCGATCCGCCGCCGCGGGTCGCGGTCCGGTGGACGTCGACGAGCGCGCGCGCGGCGGTGAGCTGTCGGCCGCGGGCGCCCGCGCGCCGGAGCCGCAGGAGGTGCTGCTCCCAGAGGCGGACGCGGCCGTCCTCGAGCCGGACGGTCTCGAACACGGGGGTCGCTGGGCCGCGGCGGAGCATCGGGTCCGGATGCTCGCAGCCCGGGGCGGGGCGGGCGTCCCCAGGACGCAAAACGCGGGATCGACAAGTCGACCCCGCAGGCAACACCGCACTGTAGCGCGCCGGACCACGCCGCGCGAGCCGCGCATGCGTGCTGTTCAATCCGTCGAATTCCTGGAGGCTCCCGGAAGGCTCACACCATGCCCGACACCACCGTCCTCACCGAGAATCGCAAACTCCTCGCCTGGGTCGAGGAGATCGCCGCCCTGACGCAGCCCGAGAGCGTCGTCTGGTGCGACGGCTCGGCCGAGGAGTACGACCGGCTCTGCCAGGAGCTCGTCGACAACGGGACCTTCCGGCGGCTGGACGAGGCGAAGCGCCCGAACAGCTACCTGGCGTGGTCCGACCCGTCAGACGTCGCCCGGGTCGAGGACCGGACGTTCATCTGCTCGGCCGAGGAGGTCGACGCGGGTCCGAACAACAACTGGCGCGAGCCGGCCGAGATGCGCGCGGAGCTCGAGGAGCTCTTCCGCGGCGCGATGGCCGGTCGCACGATGTACGTCGTCCCGTTCTCGATGGGCCCGCTGGGCTCGGACAAGAGCAAGATCGGCGTCGAGATCACCGACTCGCCGTACGTCGCGCTCTCGATGCGCGTCATGACCCGGGCCGGGCAGGCCGCGCTGGATGTGCTCGGCGACGACGGGGACTTCGTGCCGTGCATGCACTCGCTCGGCGCCCCGCTCGCCGAGGGCCAGGCCGACTCCGCATGGCCGTGCAACCCGGACGAGAAGTGGATCGTCCACTTCCCCGAGTCCCGTGAGATCTGGTCGTACGGCTCCGGCTACGGCGGGAACGCCCTGCTCGGCAAGAAGTGCTACGCCCTGCGGATCGCGTCGGTCATCGCCCGCGACGAGGGCTGGCTCGCCGAGCAC
>JALRCL010000901.1 GCA_023268575.1 Patulibacter sp. | reverse complement strand
GGACTCCGAGAAGCCCTGCGGTCCGCCCGCGACGTTCGAGACCCGGCCCCATCGCGTGCCGACGGCGAGCGCCGTCGTGACGAGCACCGCGAAGGGCATGTACAGCGCGCCGAGCATCGCGAGCTTGATCTCGCGCGCCTCGACCTTCTTGCCGAGCAGCTCGGGCGTGCGCCCGACCATGAGGCCGCCGATGAAGACCGCCAGCAGGACGAAGGTCAGCATCCCGTAGAGCCCGCTGCCGACGCCGCCGAAGATCACCTCGCCGGTCGCCAGGCCGATCATCGGCACGAGCGACCCGAGGCCGGTGAAGGACTCCAGGCCTGCGTTCACCGCGCCGGTCGAGGTGACCGTGGTGACGGTGTTGAAGAGCGCACTGCCTGCCGCGCCGAAGCGCTGCTCCTTGCCGACGAGGTTGCCCCCGGATGAGCCGTCCGAGGCGGCCGTCGAGAGGCCCGCCAGGTGCTGGGCCGGCGACCCGTGCTGCTCGGCGAGCGTCGCGACGACGACGAGCACGAGGAACATCGCGGTCATCGCGCCGAGCAGCGTCCAGCCCTGACGGCGGTTGCCGACCATGCGCCCGTAGGTCGCCGTCAGCGCCGCCGGCAGCAGCAGGACGAGCACCATCTGCACGAGGTTGCTCAGGCCGGTCGGGTTCTCGAACGGCATCGCCGAGTTGACGTTGAAGAAGCCGCCGCCGTTCGTGCCGAGGAGCTTGATCGCCTCCTGCGAGGCGACGGGACCGCGGGCGATGACCTGCTCGGCGCCGGTCAGCGTCGTCGCGGTGACCGGACCGCCGAGCGTCTGCAGGACGCCCTGGCCGACGAGCACGAGCGCGGCGAGGAGCGAGAGCGGCAGCAGGACGTAGAGGCACGCCCGCACGAGGTCGACCCAGAAGTTCCCCAGGCCGACCGCGCGACCGTCGTCGGGGGCATCGCCGGCGCGGCGGTGCGCGAGGCCGCGGATCACCGCGATCGCGACGGCGAGGCCGACGGCGGCGGAGGCGAAGTTCTGGACCGCCAGCCCCGTCATCTGGGCGACGTAGGACAGGGTCGTCTCGCCGGCGTAGTACTGCCAGTTCGTGTTCGTGACGAACGACGAGGTGGTGTTGAAGGTGACGTCCCACGGGGCGGGGCCGAGGTCGGTCGGGTTGCCCGGCAGGACGCCCTGGAGCCGCAGCAGCGCGTAGAGCGCGAGCCACGAGGCGAGCGAGAACCACAGGACGCTGCGCGCGTACGCCTTCCAGTCCTGGTCGATCGGGGCGCCGTCGGCGCGGCGGCGGATCCGCATGCCGCGCAGCAGCAGGCGCTCGGGCCCGGCGAGGAGCGGTGAGAGGACCGTCCGCTCCCCGGCGAACACGCGCGCCATGTACGCGCCCAGCGGCGGCGTGAGCGCGAGGACGATCGCGAGCAGCAGCGCGAGCTGCGCGACGGTGGCGAGGCTCATCGCTCAGAGCTCCTCGCCGCGCAGGAGCGCGAAGAGGAGGTACGCGCCGACCGCGATCACCGCGAGGAGGGCGAGGACGGTGGCGAGGCTCATGCGCGGTCGACCGCCTCGACGAGGAGGAAGAGGCCGGCGAACACGGCGAGCGCGAGCGCGATGGCGAGGAGGTCCATGCCTGCCAGCGTGCGCCGGGGCGCGTCAAGGCAGGCCGAAGGATCCGGCCGCCGGCATCAAGACGGCGTGAAGACGCCCGGCCGGGGCCGGCCCGTCGTGGCACGGCGGGCGATCTCCCGCCCCGGGCGCGGGAACGTGCCCGCCGTGGCCGTCCCCCGGCGGTCGTCCCCCGTGGCCGTCCCCCGTGGCCGTCCCCCGTGGCTGGGCCGGTCAGGGGACGAGCCGGTAGCCGACGCCGGTCTCGGTCCGGATGAGGCGCTGCGGGGCGCGCCCGCCGTCGGGTGCCTCGATCTTGCGCCGGAGGTTCGCGATGTGGGTGCGCAGCGTCGCGACGTCCTCGACGTACGCCTGCCCCCAGACCTCCCGCAGGAGCGCACGGTGGGTGAGGAGCTTGCCGCGGTCGCGCACGAGCGCGCGCAGCAGCCCGAACTCCGTGCGGGTCAGGTGGACCTCGCGCCCGTCGACGCGCACGAGCTGCGCGGCGAGGTCGACCTCGAGCGGCCCGACGACGACCACCGGCTCCTCGGGCTCGGGGCTCGCGCGGCGCAGCGCCGCCTGCAGGCGGGCGAGCAGCTCGCGCGAGCCGAACGGCTTCGTGACGTAGTCGTCGGCGCCGGCCTCGAGCGCGGCGACCTTCTGGTCCTCCTCGTCGACGGCCGAGAGCACGAGGATCGGCATGCCCGACCACTCGCGCAGGCCCCGGCAGACGTCGACGCCGGTCCCGTCGGGCAGGAGCAGGTCGACGATCGCCGCGTCGGGTCGGTGCAGCGCGGCGAGGTCGAGCGCCTCCTCGACGCCGTGGGCCGGGAGCGCGTCGAGCCCGGCGCCACGCAGCAGGACCTTCACCGCTCGGACGATCTGCGGCTCGTCGTCGACGACGAGGACGGTCCGTCGCGGGGCGGTCATCGCGTTCCTCCTCCGGCGTCCGAGGGGCCGGGTTCGCCTCCGGGCCCGCCGACGGGGGTCCCGCGCGAGACGTCCTCGGCGGCGTGCGGGACGCGCGGTGGGCGGCCCGGCGCGCCATCGTCGCCCGCGCGCCCGCGCGCGCTGGCGTCGTGGTCCTCGGCGAGCGGCAGCTCGACGACGAACGCCGCCCCCTGGCCGGGGTAGCTCTCCACGCGCAGGGTCCCGTCCGCGGCCTCGACGAACCCCCGGGCGATGGCCAGGCCGAGCCCCGAGCCGGGACCGCGGGCCGCGTCGCCGCGCTCGAAGGGCGCGAAGAGCCGCTCCTGGTCGGCGGCCCCGATGCCGGGCCCCCGGTCGATCACCCGGACGACCCCGTGGCCGCGCCGCGTGACGACGCGCACGAGCAGGGCGTCGCCGCCCGGCCCCTCGCCGCGCCCGTGCAGCAGGGCGTTCTCGACGAGGTTCACGAGCGCCCGGGTGAGCTGCGCGGCGTCGGCGCGGACGGTCGGGACCGGTTCCTGCACCTCCAGCCGGATCCGCTCGGCGACTCCGGCGCCGTCGTGCGGATCGCGGGCGCGCGCCACCTCGTCGAGCGCGTCGCGCACGACGTCGTCCAGCGGCAGCAGCGCCGGGCGCGGCGCGGCGGTCCCGGCCTCCAGCCGCGAGAGGTCCAGGAGCTTGTCGATCATCGCGGCGAGCCGCTCGCCGCCGGCGACGATCCCGTCGGCGAGCTCGCGACGGTCCGCGTCGTCGAGGCCCGCCTCCCGCAGCGCGGCGGCCGAGGCCGTCACCTGCGTCAGGGGCGTGCGCAGGTCGTGCCCGACGCTGCGCAGGAGCGTCGTCTTCAGCTCGTCGCTGCGGCGGACGGCGGAGGCCTCGATCGCCGCGCGGGCGAACCGCTCGCGCTCGCGCGCGGCCTCCAGCAGCGCGGCCAGCGCCGGGGCGATCCGCTCCTGCAGGGCCTGCCGCGTGCCGCCGGGCAGCGCACCGGTGACGAGCAGCCGCCCGACGCGTCCGCCGGGGCCGTCGAGCACGAGCTCGTCGTCCTCCTCGCCGCGGCGGTCGCCCTCGCCGGCCAGGCGGACCGGTCGGCCGAGGTGCTCCGTCAGTCGGCGCGCGATCGGGCCCCGCAGGTCCTCGCCGGGCGGCGCGCCGAGCACGACGCGCGAGAGCTCGGCGAGGAGGTCGGCGTCGCGTCGCGCCGCGCGAGCGCGGTCGGCGGCCTCGCGCGCCGCGCCGGTGATCCGCGCCACGGCGACCGCGACGACGACGAGCACCGCGAGCGCGGCCCAGTGCTCGCCGTCGGCGATCGTCAGCGCGCCGGTCGGCTGCAGGAAGCAGAGGTCGAAGAGCACGCCGGCGAGGACCGACGCGGCGAGCCCCGCGGCCAGTCCGGAGGTCGCGGCCGCCACGAGCACCGGCACGACGTAGAGCACGCCGAGCGAGACGGCGGGCGCGACGGGGTCGAGCGCCGCGACGACGCCGGTGGTCGCACCGACCCCGATCGCGACGACCGCCACCGCCCGCAGCGCGCGGTCCCGTGACGGGTGCTCGGCCGTGGAGACCATCACCGCGGCAGCGTAGACCCATGGCCGCTGCGGCCGCCCGCGTCGGCCTCGTCGTTGGCGACCCCGTCGTCCGACGCCGGCCGGCCGCGAGCCCGGCCCTGGGCGGGCGCCGGAGGGGAAGCGACGGTGCCGAAGCCGGCTGGCGGCTGCCGCTGCGGCCACCGCCCGCCCGCCGGGCTGGGTGCTCCGGACGCGGCCCGCTGGCGGCGTCAGGCCGCGGCGCCCGTCCCCGGCCAGCGCGAGCCGGACGGCTCCGCGGCGCCGTCCGGCGTCGCGTTGGCACGCCACGCCGCCGCGGCGGCGTCGCGCTCGGCCGTGCGCCGCGCGCGCCAGGGGCGGAAGACGGTCGCCACGAGGCCGACGATCGCGATGCAGGCGGGGCACACGGGTCAGTCCTCCGGGGTGACGGCGACGGCGACGCGGTCGTCGAGGTCGACGTGGATCGTGGCCTCGCCACGGGCGTCGGCGGCGAGGGTCTCCTCGACCGCGCCGGCGAGCCGGTAACGGCCGCCGGCGCGCAGTCGCCGGAGGCGCAGCGGCTGGCGGCCGCTGCCCCCGGCGCGACCGGGCCGGAGCACGAGCTGCAGGTCGCGCCCGTCGGAGACGGCCCGGGCGACGAGGACGTCCGGGTACGCGCAGCCGTCGAGCAGCGGACCGGTCGCCCACGCCTCCGGCAGCCCGTGCGCGACGCGGTGGCGGTGGCCGGCGGGATTGGCGACCTGGGCGCCGAACAGCGCGCCGTTGCTCAGCGTGCTCGCCGCGCGGTAGTGCTTCACGCCGCCCTCGACGACGGGGTCCAGCTGCGCCTCGCCGTCGGCGCCCAGGCGCGCGGCGAGCTCCGTGTCGCCCATCTCCAGCGCCGCCCAGCGGATCGCGGCGAACGCCGTCGCCGGCACGGGCTGGTAGTTGCCGGTGTCGATCCGGTCCCAGCCCTTCATGTCGATCTGGACGGGGCCCTCGTCGGGCACGCGGATCCACTCGTGGCGGACGATCTCGTAGAGCGCGCGCGAGAGGTCGGGGAAGACCGGCGCGAGCTGCCAGATCACGGCGGCGTCGGAGAGGATCGACGTCATCGCCGGGATCGAGAGGCCGGTGAGCGAGGACCGGATGCCGACGGTGCGCCCGTCAACGGAGAGGAACTCGTCCTCGAACCCGCGGCGGAAGCGCGGCAGCAGCCGCTCGGCGTGGTCGGTCCCGAAGAGGCGGTCGTGGATCGGCAGCGGCAGGATCCCGTAGCCGTTGCAGAGCGCGTAGATCCAGTTCGGCTCGCACGGGTAGAGCGTGAAGTCCGACCGCTCGAAGTTCTCCACGAGCGCGCCGACGATCGAGTGCAGGTCGTAGGCGTACTCCGGGCCGCGCGGGTGGCGGAAGGTGATCGAGCCCGGCTTCGAGAAGCAGTCGTCGCCGGTGTTCGAGACGTAGCTGGCGATCTGGTACCCGAGCCAGCCCGTGAGCATGATGTTGTCCCGCGGGACGGGGTCGGGGTTGTAGCGGAGGTGCCCCCAGGCGCTCTCCTTCGCCCAGTAGGACCAGTTGATCCGCTCCTCCCACTTGCGGATCATGTTGCGCTGTGCGGCGCTGAGGTACCCGTGGAAGGCCGGCGTGCGCGCGAACTGCATCGTCGAGAGCGCGTGGCCGAGCGTCGTGAGCTGGTAGCGGATCGAGCTCGTCTGGAACTGCTCGATCTTGTCGAAGCCCTCGAACGACGCGA
>JALRCL010000860.1 GCA_023268575.1 Patulibacter sp. | reverse complement strand
CCTGGGCGCGAGCCTCGGCCTGGGCCTCGGCCTCTGCGGCGGCGGCCTCGCGCTCCTCGGTCTCGGCGTCCTCCGGACGGGCGCCGAGCTCCTCGGTGCCGATGGCGCGGTACCGATCGCGCCAGCCCATCGTCGGGTCGTCCTGGATCATCCGGCGCAGCTTGAGGATCCCGTACATCACGGCCTCGGGTCGCGGCGGGCAGCCCGGGACGTGGACGTCGACCGGCAGGAACTTGTCGGCCGGGACGACGGCGTAGTTGTTGAAGACGCCCATCGACGACGAGCAGGCGCCCATCGCGATCGCGTACTTCGGCTCGAGCATCTGGTCGTAGACGCGCCGGACGACCGGCGCCATCTTCATCGACACGCGGCCGGCGAGGATGATGAGGTCCGACTGGCGCGGCGTGCCGCGCATCGCCTCGCCGCCGAAGCGCGAGATGTCCATCCGCGCGCCGACGAGGCTCATCATCTCGATCGAGCAGCAGGCGAGCCCGAAGGTCAGCGGGAAGATCGAGTTGCCCTGCGCCCACTTGACGGCCTTGTCGAGGCTCGTCGTGAGGATGCTCTCCTCGACGTGCTGCTCGAGCTCGTCCCCCTCGAGCTCGCCGCGCAGCAGATCACGGGCCCGCAGCTGGCGGGCCCGGAAGGCGGCGGGGTCGCCGGCGCCGCCGGCGGTCAGGGGGCCGGCCGAGCCGGACCCGTGGCGGATCACTTCCATTCGAGGGCCCCCCGGCGCCAGACGTACAGGAACGCGATCAGGAGGAGGACGATGAAGACCCCCGTCTCGACCAGCGCGAAGGTCCCGACCGTCCGCAGCTCCACGGCGATCGGGTACAGGAACACGACCTCGATGTCGAACAGCAGGAAGAGCATCGCGATCAGGTAGAAGCTGATCCCGAAGCGGAAGCCCTGCTGGACCTCGGACGGCAGCCCACACTCGTAGGCGTCCTCGGTGTACGTCGTGGGGCGGCGCTTGAACCGCGGCCCCAACAACGTGTTGGCGATCAGGAAGAACGCACCAACGCCGGTGGAGAGGACGAGGAAGACCAGCAGCGGCAAGTACGACCGAAGCACTCCGCCTGTTCTATCACCCCGAACCCTCCGACCCGCGTACGGATGGCGCGTCGAACAGCCGGATTTGCGGCCGTTCGTGCGGGTCCTCACGAAGTCGCGCGACCGCTCGTCACAGGGGCCACGAGCCGCCGTGCCCGGTGCCACGTGCGCCCTTCGACAGTGCGTCAATTCCCGACGGGAACGGTGGGGAATCCCACCGAATATTCGGGCCCCCTAATACCAACTCGGACCGTCGGCATTCGCGGACGCCGTCCACGGCGGCGACCCCGAGAGTCGGCGGAGCGCTAGAGGCCGCCGCGCTCGGCGACGATCCGCAGCGCGAGGAACGCGATGACGAGCGCCGCGGCCGCCATGACGCCGACCTCCCGCCGCACGATCTCGCGGACGATCGCGCGCTGCGCCGGCTCGTCGAGGCCGCGGACGTCGGCGGCGCCCTCGAGCCCGCGCCGCTCGAGCACCTGCTCGGCGGCGACGATCCGCAGCTGCTCGGCGACGAGCGACACGGCCAGCGGCAGCAGCGCGTAGAGCCAGAAGAGCCAGTTGTCGGGCTCGCTGTCGGGCGCCAGCCAGACCGCGCCGGCGAGCAGGGTCAGCAGCAGCGCGCCCGCCTGGGTCGCGCGGACGCCGATCCAGTACCGCGGGTCGGCCTCCAGGCGCTGCCAGAGCCAGGCGCCCCATGCCCCGGTGACGAGCGCCACGCCGGAGACGACGAGGCTGACGACGAGCGCGACGCCGGCCATGCTCAGCCGACCGTCCCGGCGACGCCGAACGCGCCGCGGTGGAAGAGCAGCGGCGCGGCGGACGGATCCTCGCCGACGTCGCGGACCTCGCCGATGCCGATCGTGTGATCGCCGCCGGGCAGCAGCTCGCGGACCTCGCAGACGATCCAGGCCGCCGCGTCGTCGACGACCGGGACGCCCTCGTGCACGCGGTGCAGGACCGCGGCGAGCTTCTCCGGACCCGGACGCTTGCTCGCGAAGACCCGGGCGACGTCCTCCTGGTCCTCGCGCAGGATGCTCACGCCGAAGCGCCCCTGGTGGCGAACCGCCGGCAGCGTGCGGCTGCCGTTGTCGAAGCAGACGAGCAGCAGCAGCGGGTCGAGCGACAGCGAGGTGACGGCGTTCGTCGTCAGGCCGGCCGGGCCGTCGGGACCGACCGCGGTGACGACGGCGACCCCGGTGGCGAACCCGCCGATCGCGCGGCGGTAGGCGTCGGGGTCGACGGGGGGCGCGGCCATCGCCGGAACCGTACGGCACCGTCGGCCGCGACCGGGAGCCGCGCGGCGCCCACGGTCCCGCCCACGAGGCTCGCGCGTGCGCGTGCGAAGGAAGCGGGGCCCCGGCGCCGACCAATGGTTGCCGCCGTCGAAAGACCAGTCGCGGGCATCGAAGTGCGCGGGGCGAAGGGCCTTCGGGTCGGCGCCGGGGACGATGACCTGTTCGCCCCCGCGCACGGACCTCCTTCTCGCGGATCGCACGAGATCGCCGGAGCCGCCTGCCGCGCCCCGAGGGGTCAGCCGTCGCTCGCGCGCTTCTCGCCGACGAGCGGCTCGCACGTCGTCGGCGGCGGCCCCTCGACCCGCAGGTCCGCGACCGCTCCGAGCTCCTCGTCGCCCGGCATCGGGCTGACGATCCGGTAGCGGCCGGGCGCGAGGCAGACGTCGAGCACGTCCTTCGACTGACCCGGCTGCAGCGGGCTGGGAACCCGCGCGAACCGCGAGCGGCGGTTGCCGCGCTTGTCGTCGTCGCTGACGATCCGCACGCCGTGCAGGAGCCGCCCGGTGTTGCGCGCCGAGATCCGCAGCTGCCCCGCGGGCGCGACGATGTTGCGCGGCTCGATCGAGTACTCCCGCAGCGTCAGCGCCAGACGGCCGTCCTCGACGCGGTGCTCGGGGCCGGTGTTGCACCCGGTCTGGACGAGCACCACCGACGCCACCGCCACGGCGAGGGCGATGAGGACCCAGCGGAGGTCCCGGAGCGGTCCGGGCGCGGGCTCGGCGTCGGGCATCGGCGCGGATGATCGCCGATCGCCGCGATCGCCGTGGCCGAGGACCGCGATCGCCCGCCCGCACGGGCCGCGCGCGGGACGCGCCCCGGGGCGGCCGGGGTGGCAGCCGCCTTCGCGGGGGTTCTCGTCTAGGATGGCGCGCGTCATGCAGCGTCGCGCCCTCACGACCTTGGCGGCTGTCTCGTCGGCCTTCGTCCTCGCCTCGTGCGGTTCGGAGTCCGTCCAGACCAACCTGGATGCCGGCAAGATCCGTGCCGCGGACAACCCATCGGTGCTCCGCGGCGCCCAGCTCTTCGCCGAGCGCTGCGCCGGCTGCCACACGCTGGCCGTCGCCGGCACGCAGGGCGGCGCCTTCCGGATCAAGGACCGCGAGCGGACCGACGGCCCGAACTTCGACCTCCGTCGCGAGACGAAGGGGTCCGTCCTCTACGCGCTGCGCAACGGCGGCTTCTCCGGGGCGATCATGCCCCAGAACATCGCCGTCGGGAAGGACGCGGAGGACATCGCGGACTTCCTCTGCAACAACTCCGGCCTGAAGGCGCAGGAGATCCCCAGCCCGGACCCGACCCCGACCGCCGAGCAGCGGTGCGCGATGGTCGATCCGCCGGCCCCGTCGAACTGACGCCCGGCGTCCACCGATCTGCTCCGCGGGCGGCCTGAGGGCCGCCCGCGGTCGTTCCGGCACCTCCGCGCCACGAGGAGCGCGCCCCGCGGCGGGCGGCAGCTGCGACGGGCGTCAGCCGCGGCGGGCGATCTCGAAGGCGACGAGGGTCGTGGCGCAGGCGACGTTCAGCGACTCGACGCCGCCGGCCATCGGCACGCTGACCCAGCCGTGCGCGTACGCCGCGGCCTCCGACGACGCCCCGTCGTGCTCGCCGCCGACGAGGAACGCCACGCGGTCGGGCAGCTCCACGTCCCAGAGCGTCCGCTCGGCCGACGCGTCGAGGCCGAGGATCGCGAAGCCCGCGTCCGTGAGCTCCGACAGCGCCGTCGGCGCGTCCCGCGCGCGCAGCAGCGGCGCCCGCCACGCCGTGCCGGCCGAGGCCTTGACGACCTGCGGACCGAGCGCCGCGGTGCCGCGGTGCGGCACGACGAGCCCGTCGATCCCCGCGCCCGCCGCCGAGCGCACGATCAGGCCGAGGTTGCCCGGGGTGGTGACGCCGTCGACCACGAGCAGCCGCTGGCGACGTCCGGGATCGCGCCCGAGCTCGTCGAGCCGCTCGGCGAGCGACCGCATCTCCGGCGCGACGACGTCGGCGACGACGCCCTGGTCCTGGCGGCCGTTGCCCGAGATGAGCGAGACCTTGTGCGCGCGCTCCCGGCGGACCGGGACGCCGCGCCCACGAGCGGCCTGCTCGGCCTCGGACGCGACGCGCCCCCCGCTCTCGGACACGATGACCTCGGCCACCTCGAGGGTCGGATCGGCGAGCGCCTCGAGCACCGCCCGCCGGCCGTAGACGGTGATGCAGCGGTCGCGTCGCCGCCCGGGCTCGATCGTGGAGGGCACGGCGCGGAAGGCTACGCCGACGGGCGCCGCCGAGCGGCCCGCCGGCGCCGGCGGCAGGCGCCCGCGTGCGGCTGCCCGGCGGCGCTCGCTAGCCTCCGCCGCGATGCTCGACCTGAAGGCCCTCCGTCGCGATCCCGATGCCGCGCGCACGGCCCTCTCCCGCCGCGGGGGCGACGACGGAGCGATCCTCGACCACGTGCTCGAGCTCGACGAGCGGCGCCGGGCGATCCTGCCGCAGCTCGAGGCGCTGCGCGCGGAGCAGAACGCGGCGAACCAGGGCATCGCCCGCGCGCAGAAGGCCGCGAAGGACGGCAGCGGGTCGCAGGCGGACGCCGACGCCGCGATCGCCACGATGCGCGAGGTCGCCGCCCGGGCGAAGGCGCTCCAGGAGGAGCTCGCGCACGTCGAGACGACGCTGCAGCAGAGCCAGGCGCGGCTGCCGAACCTGCCGCACCCGGCCTCCCCGCTGCAGGACACGGTCCTGAAGACCGTCGGCGAGCCGCGGATCGACGGCCTCGGCCTCCGTGCCGAGCTGCCCGGCTCCCCGCCGGCCGCGCCGCAGGACCACCTCGCGCTCGCCGGCGAGCGGGTCGACATGGAGCGCGGCGCCCGGCTCTCGGGCTCCCGCTTCGCCTACCTGCGCGGCGAGCTCGTCTTCCTCGAGCTCGCGCTCGTGCAGTGGACGCTCTCGAAGCTCCGCGACCACGGCCACGAGGCGGTCCTGCCGCCGGTGCTCGTGCGCGAGGAGGCGCTGTACGGCACGGGCTTCCTCCCCGACACCGAGCAGCAGATCTATGCGCTCCCGGAGGACGAGCTGTACCTCGTCGGCACGAGCGAGG
>JALRCL010000828.1 GCA_023268575.1 Patulibacter sp. | reverse complement strand
ATCGGCGCGTCGTTCGGCGGCTCGACGTTCGCCCAACGCTGGATCGTGCTGGACGCGCTCGTCGACGGCCCGGTCCCCGGCGTCGGGCACCCGCACTTCGTCGGCGACCCCGCCCGTCCGGTCGTCTCGCTGCCGATGTCGCCCGGGCGCCACCGCTGGGAGTTCATGCTCCACCCGGGCGAGGACCCCGCGCCGCTGACCGACGAGGCCGGCCTCGCCGCGCTGCTGGCGCCGTGGGTCCGCGACGGCGCCCGGCTGCGCGTCGAGCGCGCGATCGTCTACGCCTTCCACGCCCGGACGGCGTCGTCGTGGCGCCGGGGCCGGGTCCTGCTGGCCGGCGACGCCGCGCACGTGATGCCGCCGTTCATCGGGCAGGGGTTCGCGTCGGGCGCGCGCGACGTGGCGAACCTCGCCTGGCGGCTGGAGGCCGTGCTCGCCGGCGCCCCGCACCGGCTGCTGGACGGCTACGAGCGCGAGCGCCGCGGCCACGTCCGCGCGATGCAGCGGCTCGCCGTCCGCTGGGGCGGGATCCTGCAGACGACGGACGCCCGGACCGCCGCGCGGCGCGACCGGATCCTGCCGCTGCTCGACGACCTCGGCGTCATCGCCGCGCTGCGGGAGCGGGTGGTGCCCCGGCCCAACGTCCCGGACGGGACCTTCGCCCGGCGGCCCGCGCGCCGCCCCTGGCGCCGCGCCGCCGGATCGCTCTTCCCGCAGCCGACGGTCGACGTCGGCGGCACGTCCCGGCGGCTCGACGACGCCCTCGGCCGCGGGTGGGCGCTGCTCGCGCGGGCGCCGCTGCCGATCCCCGTCCCGGAGGCCGTCGCCGTCCACGTCCTGGGGACGGACCTCGAGGATCGCGACGGCGCGCTGGCGACGTGGCTCGACGACCACGACGCGTCCTGGGTCCTGCTGCGCCCGGACCGCTGGGTCTACGCCGCCGGTCGGGGCGAGCAGCGCGCCGGCGACGCCTTGCGCGCGCTGCGGCGCGACCTCGGCGCGGCGAGCGCCGGCGCGCTCCCGCGAGCGGCGGTGGCCGCATGACGATCGCGATCCTCGGCGGGACCGGCCGGATCGGCCGGCACGCCGTGGCGGCCCTGGAGGCGGCCGGGGCCGACCTGCGGCTGCTCGTCCGGGCCGGCGGCGCTGCGCCCTCCCGCCTGCCGTCGGTCGTCGTCGACCTCGACGCGCCCTCCGGGCTGGACGCCGCGCTGGCCGGCTGCGAGCGCCTGCTGCTCCTGACGCCCCACGGCCCGGAGCAGGAGCGCCGCGAGCACGCGGCGGTGACGGCGGCCGCGCGGGCCGGCGTCGCCGGGATCGTCAAGGTCTCCGGCTGCCCCGCGTCGCTGTCGCCGAACGGCCCGACGTCGACCGCCGTCGGCCACTGGCGCACCGAGCGGCTCGTCGAGCGTCTCGGCCTGGCCTTCGCACACGTGCGCCCGACGTTCCTCTTCCAGAACCTGCTGGAGACGGTCGCGCCGGTCGTCGCGCGGACCGGGACGCTCGTGGGGCCGTTCGCGGACGAGCCGATCGCGATGGTCGACGCCCTTGACGTCGCAGACTGCGCGGCGGCGCTGCTGCTGGCGCCCGAGCTCGGCGATCGCGCGCACGCCGTCACCGGCCCCGCCGCGGTCACCCACCGGCAGATCGCACGGGCGCTCGACGCCCGGCTGGTCCGCCTGCCGCTGCCGCTCGTCGAGCGCGCCCTGCGCCGTCGTGGCGGCTCGGCGTGGGAGCGCGAGCACCAGCTGCGCATGGCCCGCCACTTCGCCACCGGCGCGGAGGGCTCGCCCTCCGACGCCGTCGCCCGGCTGACGGGGCGGGCGCCTCGCGCCGTCGAGGCGTTCCTCGCCGAGCACGCCCGCGCCTTCGCCCGCAGCCCACGACGCCGACGCCCCGCGCCGGCCGCCCAGGAGCCCACCCCGTGATCCACCGCATCGGGCACATCGCCCTCCGCGTCGCCGACCTCGACGCCGCCGTCGCCTTCCAGCAGGACGTCGTCGGCATGGTCGAGACCGAGCGCGTGGCGAACGTCGCCTACCTCACCTGCAACGAGCGCCACCACGAGCTCGTCCTCATCGAGGACCCCGCCCACCGCGGGTACGAGCACATCGCGCTGGAGGTCGACGACCCGGCCGACCTGGAGCGCATCGCCCGGTGCGTCGAGCGGGTGGGCGGGCGCGCGCTCGGCGGCGTCTACGACGGCCAGCCGGGCATCGATCGCGCGATCCGCGTCCGCAGCGCCGAGGGCCACGTCTTCCAGCTCTTCCACGGGATGCGGGAGGTCCCGGCGCCGCCGGCCGGCGACCGCCCGATCAAGTTCGAGCACGTGTCGGTGAAGGTCCGCCGACCGGCCGCCTTCGAGCGGTTCCTGCGCGACGGCCTCGGCCTGCGGTTCTCCGACCGCATGGGCCCGTTCGCGTCGTGGTGGCACTGCGACGCCGACCACCACGGCATCGCCGTCGTGCTGTCGCCGCGCGTCGAGCTCTCCCACTACGCCTACGCCTGGCCCGACCTCAACGCGCTGGGCCGCGTCGCGGACCGGCTGCGCGCCGAGCGGGACCGCAAGCTCGTCTGGGGCCCGAGCCGGCACGGCCCGGGCAACAACCACTTCGCCTACCTCCACGACGCCGACGGAGCGATGATCGAGCACTGCTCCGAGCTCGCGCTCATGCCGCCCGCGGGCGACTACCAGGCGCGCCGCTGGCGCTGGGACCCGACGACGATCAACCAGTGGGGCGGCCCGCCGCCGCTGCGATTCCTCCTCACGGGCTACCCGATCGCCCCGGCCGAGCCGGGACGCCCGAGTTGGGCCGCCGCGCCCGTCGCGGACCACTGACGGCGAGGCGCAGGCGCTCCGGCGGCGGGCGGGCCGTGGGTGGCCCGAACCCGCGGGGCCGGGTCCGCGCCGATGTTCAGCGCTCGACGGCGAGCGGGGACCGCAGCGCCGGTCGCCGGTGCTTCATCGCGCGCTGGAAGCGGTCGTACCAGCCCTCCTGGAAGGACGAGTGGGCGACGTCGCCGCTCTCCCGGTCCGTCCAGCGGTAGACCGCATCGCGGATCTCGATGTTCGGCCACGAGGTGACCGGCGCCGCGGCGATCGCCTCGCCGTCGAAGCGGACGGTCCGCCCGTCGTCGTCGGTGACCTCGATCGACTGGACCAGCGGCACGTGGGTGATCGGGTGGCGCTCGTGCACCGTGCGCCGTACGTCGCGGAGCCCGCGCAGCCGTCCGTCGACCTGCAGCCAGCCGCCGATGTGGTGCGGCCCGCCGGGGAGCTCGTTCACGCCGAGCCACGCCGGATCGGTGTCGGCCGGCTCGAACCCCATGTGCGAGGTCGAGTAGCGCCCGGGGAAGTGAACGCCGACCCAGCCGAGCGGCGGCACGTTCGCGCCGCCGCCGGGCGGCTCCCGGCGCTCCCGGCCCCACGACCGGTCGCGCAGCGTGGCGCAGTCGATCTCGTGGCGCTCGCCGTGGAGGAGCAGCCGTCCGGTCGCTCGCACGAGCTGCTCGCTGCCGCCGGCGGGCGTCTCGCCGCCGGCGGCGTCGATGTCGGCGACGTGCCCCCGGGCGACGAGCGGCG
>JALRCL010000804.1 GCA_023268575.1 Patulibacter sp. | reverse complement strand
GGTCTCCCCCGCTCATCGTTCCAGCAGCGCGTCGGCGAGGGCGTCGAGCTCCGCCTCCGTCGCGCCGTGCGCGAGCAGGTAGGCGCGGACGCCTCCGTGCCGCTCGCGGAGGTGATCGAGCGCGACGCGCATCGCCGCGGGCGGCGCGTCGAGCGCCACGGCGATCGTCTGCTCGTCGAGGCCGGCCTCGACCGCGTGGCCGCGGATGCGGTCGAGCTTCGGTCCGCGCAGCAGGTCGCTGGTGAGGGCGTAGTCGGCGACGATCTCGTCCTCGGCGACCCCGAGCAGACCGAGGACCAGGGCGGTCACGAGGCCCGTCCGATCCTTGCCGGCGGCGCAGTGGTAGAGCGCGGGCAGCGCGCCGGGCGCCGCGAGGCGCCGGACGGCCTCGGCGAGGCGGTCGCCGCGCTCCTCGAGCAGCAGCAGGTAGAGCCGGCCGAGGTCGACGACGTGGCCGGTGCCCAGCTCGCCGAGGACCGGGATGCGCACGTGGTCGAGCTCGAGCCCGGCGAGGTCGTCGGGATGCTGCTCGGACTCGATCGCCTCGCGCAGATCGACGACGGTGCGCAGGCCGAGCCCCGCCAGCGCGGCGCGCCCCGCGTCGCCGAGCTCGTCGATCCCGTCGGCACGGAAGAGCTGCCCGCGCGCCACCCGCGCGCCACCGCGGGCGGCATAGCCGCCGATGTCGCGGAAGTTCGCCGTACCCGGGATGGCCTGGACGCGCTCGGCGGGCGGGACGGTCGTCATGTCGTCGAGCGTTGCAGGTCGGAGGCCCGGCCCCGTGGGGCCGCGCGTCCGACCCGGCCGGTCAGCGGGTCTGGTCGAGGACCTCGTCGGGGTCGACCTCGACCGCGGGATCGTCGGCGGGCGCAGCGGTCAGCGGGGCCCGCGCCGGGGTCGTGCCGATCCGCTGCTCGTAGCCGGCGCGCGCCTGCTGATCGATCTCGAGGAACGCGCGGTCGGCCTTGATGAGGTGGTTCATCGTGTCGCGCAGACGACGCCCGAGGAGCGGCTGCGTCTTCAGGACGCCGCTGAGGATCCGCGGCACGACGACATCGGGCCGCGGGCGGCGCACGACATCGACGACGGCGTCGGCGACGTCCTCGGGCTCGACGTTCTTCACGAACCGCGTCCCGCTCGTCCCGTTCACGAGGTCGGTGTTCGTGAACGACGGCATGACGCACGTGAAGTGCAGGCCGCGGCCGGCGTACTCGACCCGCGCCGTCTCGGTCGCCGACACGACGGCGGCCTTCGACGCGGCGTACGTGAGGCCGCCCGGGACCGGCGACTTCCCGGCGACGGAGGCGGTGTTGATGATGTGGCCGCGCCCGCGGGCGAGCATGCCCGGCAGCGCCGCCTTCATCCCGTTCAGGCAGCCCTGGACGTTGATCCGCAGGACGCGCTCGGCGGTCTCCGGCGACTCGTCGAGGAACGGCCCGATCGGCATGATGCCCGCGTTGTTGTGCAGGACGTCGATCGGCCCGAGCGCCTGCTCGGCGTCGGCGAGGAAGCTCGCGAAGGACGCCGGGTCGGTGACGTCGACCGCGAGCCCGACGGCGCGCTCGCCGAGGCCCTCGGCCTGCCGGCGGGCTTCTTCGGCGTCGATGTCGCCGAGCGCGACCTTGCAGCCGGCGGCGTGCAGCGCCTTGGCGGTCGCCAGGCCGATGCCGCGGGCGGCTCCGGTGATGGCGACCACGCGGGAGCCGGTGATCTGCTGCTTCGTGGCCATGAGTGCTCCTCCAAGCGATTCCCGAGACCGATGGACATGCTATCCGGTCAGCATGTCCAGAGCGAACGGCCGTTCGTCCAGCGCCGTCCGGCGCTCACGGTGCGTTGTCACGTCCATGACGTTACAGAACGTGACCTAAAGATGAAGGGTTACGGTATCGGTTACGGAGACTAACCCAAAGGGTTGA
>JALRCL010000771.1 GCA_023268575.1 Patulibacter sp. | reverse complement strand
CGGAACCGGTCCTCAGCCTGGATCCACCGATCCTCGGGTCGCCTCGACGCCGATCACCGGTGGATCCAGGCTCAGGCGGCCGGCGAGCCGGCGCGGCCGGTCGCGTCGGGATCTGCCAGGTCCGCCTGAACGGGGTCCGCGCCCGCAGCCCCGTCCGGCCAGGCGCCCTGCAGCGCCGCGACGATCTCGTGGCAGCGATCGAGGCGGAACGACGTGCGCGACGTCACCCATCCCCCGTCGGCGACCGTCTCGACGTTGGACGGATCGGCCGCGAACCAGTCCAGGGCCGGCAGGTCCACGTCGGCGTCGGGGACGTGCGGGCGGTCGATGGCCAGCCCGAGGCGCCCGTCGCACCCGTCCTCGATGAACAGGCCCTGCAGTCGCCCGCCGTCCACGTGCTGGCCGGGGATCCACCACCGCAGGCGCGGGGCGAAGGTCGGCGCCGTCCGTGATCGATAGTCGGACGCGCCCTGCAACCCGATGACGAGCTGCGCCGAGGCCGCCGGGAGGAGGTCCACGGCGGATCGGTCCACCTGGACGAGCAGCCGACCGGGCGCCGGTGCCCAGACGTGGAGCGCGAGATCGTCGTAGGAGGCGAGCAGCCGCGGTGCCGGTGATCGCGCGTCGTCGCCGTCCGTCGTCCCGTGCTCGTGCATCGCCTCGTCCTCCTGCCGACGAGATCCGCTCGCCCGCGCTCGACTGCGAAGGGTACGCCGGAGGACCCGACCGAGCGAGGGTGAGGTCGAAGATTCACCCCGGAAGGGCCTCCGCAGGTCCTCAGCGCTCGGAGTCCAGCGCCGCCATGCTGTGCTCGTCGTAGCGGTCGCCGGCGACCTGCTCGGCGGGCACCGCCGCCTCGATCCGCGCGAGCGCGTCGGCGTCGAGGTGGACGTCCGCGGCGCCGAGGGCCTCGGCGAGCCGCTCCCGGGTGCGGGCGCCGATCACCGGGACGACGTCGGGGCCCTGTGCGGCGACCCACGCGATCGCGACCTGGGCGACGGTCGCGCCCTGCTCCTCGGCGACGCCGCGCAGCGTCTCCACGAGCGCGAGGTTGCGCTCGAGGTTCGCGCCGCGGAAGCGCGGGGAGCGGGCGCGGAAGTCGGTCGCCCCGACCTCGCGGTCCGCGCGCCAGTGCCCCGACAGCAGCCCGCGCGAGAGCACCCCGTAGGCCGTGATGTCGATCCCGAGCTCGCGGGTGACGGGCAGGATCTCGGCCTCGAGCCCGCGCGACATGAGCGAGTACTCGATCTGCAGGTCGGCGATCGGCGTCACCGCGGCGGCGCGCCGGATCGTGTCGGCGCCGACCTCGGAGAGGCCGGCGCTGCGGACGTACCCGGCCTCCACGAGCTCGGCGATCGCGCCGACGGTCTCCTCGATCGGCACCGCCGGGTCCAGGCGCGCCGGACGGTAGACGTCGACGTGGTCGGTCCCGAGCCGGTTCAGCGTGTAGGCCAGCGCGGACTTCACCGCGGTCGGTCGCGCGTCGTAGCCGATCCAGGCGCCATCGGGACCGCGCTGAGCACCGAACTTCACGCTGATCGTCATGGCGTCGCGATCGATCCCGCCGGACCGCAGCGCCTCGCCGAGCAGCAGCTCGTTGCGTCCCATGCCGTAGAAGTCGCCGGTGTCCAGGAACGTCACCCCGGCGTCGAGCGCGGCGTGGATCGTGGCGATGCTCTCGGCGTCGTCGGCCGGCCCGTACATGTCGGACATGCCCATGAGACCGAGGGCGATGGGGGGCGTGGAGGTCATGATGTGATGGTGCGCCTCCGCCGCGCCGAACGGAAAGACCCACCCGGAATCGCGTCATGCCCGAGCTGCGTCACCTCCGCGTCTTCCTCGCCGTCGCCGACGAGCTGCACTTCACCCGCGCCGCCGAGCGGCTGTTCCTCGCGCAGCCGGCGGTGTCGAAGGCCGTCGCCCAGCTCGAGCGCGAGCTCGGCGTCGACCTGCTGGAGCGCACGACGCGCGAGGTCCGCCTGACGGCCGCGGGCGAGACGCTGCAGGCCGACGCGCAGGTGGTGGTCGACGCCGCCGACGCGGCGTTCGCGCGAGCGCGCGAGCACGGGGCCGGCCTGGCGGGCGAGATCGCGATCGGCGTGACCGGCGCCGTCGGACCGGCCACCCGCCGCGACGCCACCCGGCGGCTGCGCGAGGTCGCGCCCGACCTCTCGGTGGCGCTGCGGGAGCTGCGCCCGCGCGAGATCGCCGCGTTCCTGACCGAGCGGCGCGTCGACGTCGTCCTCGCCCGGACGATCCGACGTGCGGAGGGCCTGCAGGCGACGTCGCTGGCCCCGACGCCCGCCGCGCTGCTCGTACCGGCGACGAGTCCCCTGGCGACGGCCTCCGCGCCGGTCGAGCTCGCCGCGCTCGACGGTCTGCGGCTGCTCACGTGGAGCGCGCCCGGCACGCCGTACACCGACCTGCTCGTCGCGCTCTGCGCCGCCGCCGGCGCCCGGGTGACGCCGGCCGAGACCGCGGTCACCGGCGGCGCGGACCTCGTGGAGCTCGACGGGGACGACCTCGTCGCGATCGTCCCCGCCGGCTGGTCGCCCCCGCCGGGCACCGCGGCCGTCGAGCTCGCCGGCGACGTGACCCTGCCGCTGCTGGCGATCCGCCGCGCCGGACCGGCGTCGCCGGCCGTCGAGCGGCTGATCGCCCTGCTCGGGGACCGCTAGCGCCGGGCGACGACGACCGCGCCGGCGCGCGGGTGGCCGGGCGCGGTGACGGACGCGCGCAGCCGCCCGGGCCGGCTCGGCCGGACCGCGATCCGGGCGCGACCGCCGGCGCTCGTCCGCACGCGCCGGCCGCCGAGGACGACCGTCGCCCCGACCGGGGCGCTGACGCTCCCGCGGCGGCTGCGCACCGTGACGCGAACCCGGGTCGTGCGTCCGACGGGGACGGTCCGCGGCACGACGCGCACGACGAGCCGTCCCGCGGGCGGGTGGAGCCGGACGGGGATCGCGGTCGGGATGCCCGCCGCATCGTCGCGGGTCGTCGCGCCGACCGTCGCCACCGCGCCGATCGTGTCGCCGGCGACCGCGGCGCGGACGAGGTCGCGGGGAACCGCGAGGCGCACC
>JALRCL010000758.1 GCA_023268575.1 Patulibacter sp. | reverse complement strand
TTGCCCTCGGCGCTGTGGACGTGCGTGGCGAAGATGTCGAGGATGAGCGCCGTGCGATCGAGCACCGGAATCCCGAGCCGGCCCTCGAGGTTGCGCTCCTGACGCGGCGAGAGCTCGTCGTCGGTGACCACGAGCGTCGCGTCGAGCTCGTGGGCGAGCTCCTTGAGCTCGTCGAGCTTGCCCTCGCCGAGGTACGTGTTGGGGTGCGGCTCGTCGCGGTGCTGCACGAGCTGCCCGACCACCTCGACCTCCGCCGTGCGCAGGAGCTCCCGCAGCTCGCCGAGGTCGTCGCCGTGCTCGAGCACCCCCACCATCAGCGCGCGCTGATCGGCCGCCGCCCGCTGTTCGTCGAGGTCGTGGGGATGGGTCGATCGCTGGCTGCCGCGCTGCCGCTTCGTCACTGGGACCAGTGTCGCACGCCCGGTCGGTGGCGTGCGGGACGTCCGCGCGCCGGCCCCGGTTCGAGCCCGTCCGCGTGGGCGCTCCCGGGTCGCGACGCGTAGGCTCGGCGGGGTGACGACGCTCGCCGACCGCCTCGCCGCCGCGACCCTCCAGCTCGTCGACGTCGCGTCGGAGTCACGGGCCGAGCAGCCGGCGATCGACCTCGCAGCAGCGCGCCTGCGCGACGCCGGGGTCCCGGTCCGCGACGCCGGCGACACCTGCCTGCTCGCCGGCACGTGGACCCGCGGGGAGCGGCCGCTCGTCCTCCTCGCCGGGCACCTCGACACGGTGCCCGTCCAGGGCAACCGACCGGGCCGGATCGCCGACGGCGCGGTCCACGGGCTCGGCGCCACCGACATGAAGGGCGCGTGCGCGGTGATGCTCGAGCTCCTGCGCGACGGGCTGCACGCCGAGCAGGGGCGCGCCTGCGACGTCGGGGTCGTGCTGTTCGGGCGCGAGGAGCTGCCGTTCGTCGACACCGCCCTGACGCCGCTGCTGGAGCGCGAGCCGGGCCTGCGCGAGGCCGATCTGGCGGTCGTGATGGAGCCGACCGCCGGCGGCGTGCAGGGCGGCTGCCTGGGCAACCTCAACGCCACCTGGACGTTCCACGGCGTCGCGGCGCACAGCGCCCGGCCGTGGCTCGGCGACAACGCGCTGCACAAGGCGGCCGCCGCGATCGCCCGGCTGGCCGAGGTCCCGATCGTCCGACATGAGTTCTCGGGCCTGGAGTACGCGGAGTGCGTCGGGGTCACGCGCCTGCAGGGCGGCGTGGCGGACAACGTCGTCCCGGACGAGGCCCACGCCCACGTGAACTACCGGTACCCGCCGGGCGTCGCGCCCGCTGACGCCGAGGCGCGGCTGCGCGCCTGGTGCGACGTCCCCGGCAGCAGCCTGCGGATCATCGGCAACGCGCCGTCCGGCACCGTCCACGTCGACGAGCCGCTGGCGCGCGCGCTGATCGCCCGCACCGGGCGCGAGGTCACCCCGAAGCAGGCCTGGACGCCGGTCGCGGAGCTCGCCCTCGCCGGGGTCCCGGCGCTGAACTACGGGCCCGGCGACCCGGCCTTCGCGCACAAGCGCGACGAGCTCGTCCGGATCGACGCGCTCGTCGAGAGCTACGAGACGCTGGCGGCGCTCGTGCGGACCGGCGCCTGACCCGCGGCCGTCCTCGAGGGCGGGAGCCCCGGCGGCGCTGACGTTGCAGTCGTGCAACCTGGCGCGTCCGCGGCCTTGCGACGCGCCTGCGTCTGGGAGATCGTCCCGGTCACGACCGGTCCACGCCGGTGGACCCACCGAGGGGGACGATCAGCCCGATGCCCGACGTGCACGATCCCGACGAGGCCGAGCGGCTCGAGGCCGAGCACCACGACGCGTACCACTCGCGTCGGGAGTTCCTGGAGCGCACGGCGACGGTGGCCGGCCTCGCGGGACTCGGGCTGACGCTCGCCCCCGACGTCGTCATGGCCGAGGCGACCCGGAGGACGACCCAGCCCCTGCCGTCGTCGCGCAACCTCCCGATCGACACGTTCGTCGTGCTGATGATGGAGAACCGGTCGTTCGACCACTACCTCGGCTGGTTGCCCGGGGCGGACGGGCGCCAGGCCGGCCTGACGTTCCGCGACAAGCAGGGCCGCACCCACGAGACGCACCGCCTGGCCCCCGACTTCCAGGGGCTCCGGTACCTCGACCCGGACCACTCGTGGGACGGCGGGCGCGTCCAGCTCGACGGCGGGCGCAACGACGGGTTCCTGCAGGCCGACAGCGACACGTTCTCGATCGGCTACTACGAGAAGCCGGACCTGCCGTTCATCCCGCACGCGGCGGAGGCGTTCACCGCCTACGACCGCTTCTTCTGCTCGCTGCTCGCCTCGACGTACCCGAACCGGTACTTCATGCACGCCGCGCAGTCCTACGGGCGCAAGAGCAACGCGTTCCCGTTCCTCGAGCAGGCGGCGCCGCTCGGTCTGCCCGACTCGACGATCTTCGCGGCGCTGCAGGCGAAGGGCATCAGCAGCCGCTACTTCTTCAGCGACATCCCGGTCTCGGCGCTCTGGGGCGTGCCGGGCCTCGCGCGATCCGGCCCGATGGCCGAGTACTACGAGCGGTGCCGCAGCGGGACGCTGCCGCGCGTGTCGTTCGTCGACCCGGCCTTCAACGGCGAGGAGCAGGGCACCTCGGGCGACGAGCACCCTCACGGCGACGTGCGCGTCGGCCAGGCGTTCATGGCCGACGTCGTCCACGCGTTCATGAGCTCGCCGCAGTGGAAGCGCGGCGCGCTCTTCGTCGTCTACGACGAGTGGGGCGGCTTCTTCGACCACGTCCGGCCGCCGCGGGTGGCCGACGACCGAGCCAGCCGGGACGTCGCGCAGGACTTCGGCCAGATGGGCTTCCGGATCCCGGCGGTCGCGGTGTCGCCGTGGGCCCGCCGTCGCCACGTCGACCACGGGATCTACGGCTTCGAGTCGATCCTGAAGCTCATCCGCTACCGGTTCGGCCTCGCGCCGCTGACGAAGCGCGACCGCTTCGCCCGCAACATCGGCCTGTCGTTCGACTTCGCCTCGAAGCCCCGGCTCGACCTCCCCGCGCTGCCGTCGGCCCGACGGGTGATGGCGGGGGACGCGATCGGCGCTCGTCGGGCCGCGCCCGCCGATCGCGACACCGCCGCGCGAGCGGCGGACGGCGCCGCGGAGCCGGCGCCGGAGCGCGCCAAGCCGCACGACCTCGCGGAGCTCTACACGTCGGGGTACCTCGACCGGCTCGGCTTCCGGTACCGACCCGCGACGCCGGGGCGGATCTTCCGCAACCCGTCGCGGATGGGGCTGCGGCCGTGAGCGACGCGACCCGCCGCGGACGCGGCGCGGCGATCGTCGCCGGCGCCGCGCTCCTGCCGCTGCTCCTGGGCTCCCCGGCCGCGCTCGGCGACGCGTTCGATCCCGTCGCGATCGCCGTCGACGCGCCGGCGATCGCGCGCAGCGACCGTCCGCTGGCGGTGACCGCGACCGTCGCCGCGGACCCGGACGCCCTCACCGGCACGGACGGGCCCGTCCGCGTGCGGATGAAGCTCGCCACGGTCTGCGGCGGCTCGTTCGAGGGCACCGACGGGGTGACGCTGCTCGACGAGCCGCTCGAGCCGCAGCCCCGGGCGGGGACCGCGCTGCGCGCGAGCGCCACGGGACGCGCGCGGCCCGCCCGCGCGGGCGTGCAGTCCGTCTGTGCGTTCGTGGCGAGCGCGAACGACGAGCGCCAGTACGCGACCGACGTCGACGCGACGGTCGACGTCTCGGCGCGCTGCACGACCGCGGCGCGGCGGGTGGAGCGCGCCGAGCGGGCCGCCAAGCGCGCGCGGAAGGCCCTGCGCACCGCGCGCACGGCCCGACGCCGCCACCGCACGGCCACGACGCTGCGTCGCGTGCAGCGCACCCGGCGCAGCGCCCTGCGCGCCGCCGCGCGCGCCCGCCGGTCGGCGACCACCGCACGCGCGCGCTGCGGTGGCGTGCTCTGGTGAGCAGGGCGGACCGGCCGCCGCCCCGGCAGGGCGGCCGGTAGCGTCGGGCCGACCGTGACCGCCGTCGAGCCCGTCCCGCCGCTGCCGCGCAACCCCCTGCTCGCCGCGTCGGGCACGTACCCGTTCGCGCGCCTCTCGACCGCGCGAGCGCAGGCCGGACGTCGCGCCGCGACGCCGGCGCTCATCGACCTCGGGGTCGGCGAGCCGCGCGAGCCCACGCCGGACCTCGTCCGCCGCGCGCTCGTCCAGGCGGTCGAGGACGAGGCGGTCTCGACCTACCCGCTGGCCGTCGGCCTGCCGGAGCTGCGGGTCGCGATCGCCGAGTGGGCCGGGCGGCGGTTCGGCACCCGGCTGGACGCCGACCGGCACGTGCTGCCGACGCTCGGCTCCAAGGAGCTCGTCTTCGGCCTCGCACAGGTCCTCGTGGACCGGGACGGCGGACGCGACCTCGTCGCGGTCCCCCAGCCGGCCTACCCGGTCTACGAGCGCGGCGCGCGCTTCGCCGGCGCCGACGTGCTGGAGCTGCCGCTGCGCGCCGAGCGCGGCTACCTGCCCGACCTCGACGCGATCACCGACGAGCAGTGGTCGCGCCTGGTCCTGTTGTGGGTGAACTACCCGAACAACCCCACGGCGGCCGTGGCCGACCGCGGCTGGTACGCGGAGGCCGCGGCACGCTGCCGCGCCCACGGCGTCGTGCTGGCCAGCGACGAGGCCTACAGCGAGCTGTGGTTCACCGGCCCGGCGCCCGACTCGGCCCTGCAGATCGCCGAGGACGGCGACGGCCTGGACGGCGTCCTCGTCGTCAACACGCTGTCCAAGCGCTCGTCGATGCCCGGCTACCGCTCCGGCTTCGTCGCGGGCGACGCGACGCTCGTCGATGCCCTGAAGCGCTACCGCCCGAGCGTCGGCGTCGCGCCGCAGGCGGTGATCCAGCGGGCCGCCGTCGCCGCCTGGGGCGACGAGCGCCACGTCGAGGAGGTCCGCGACCGCTACCGCGCGAAGCTCGCGGTGCTGCAGCCCGGCCTCGACGCGCTGGGCCTGCGCGACGCGGGCGGCCCGGCGTCGTTCTTCCGCTGGCTCGCGCTGCCCGACGGATGGAGCGATCGGGGCTGGGCCGTCGCGACGCTGCGCGACCCGGCGGTGCGGGAGCTCGCCGCGACGCTCACCGACGGGGCGCCGGACGAGGACGGCAGCGCGACGTTCGCGGCCGCGCTGCTGGCGCACGGGATCGTCGTCGCACCCGGCGGCTTCTTCGGCCCGGCGGGCGGCGGGCACGTCCGCGTGGCGCTCGTCCCGACCCTCGAGGACTGCGCGCGCGCCTGCGAGCGGCTCCAGACGCTCGCCGCCAGCTGAGGGACGCGCTCGCCGCGGCCTGCGAGGTCGCTGCGGGTCAGTCGTTGGCGTGCAGCTGCGCGTTGAGGCTGCCCCACGACCCCGAGCGCTCCAGGGCGACCACGGCGCCGCTCTGGCTGTCGCGCCGGAACAGCAGCCCGTCCTTGCCGGAGAGCTCGCGACCCTTCACCGTCGTGCCGTCCGGCAGCGCGACGATGGTGCCGCCGGTGACGTAGAGCCCCGCCTCGACGACGCAGCCGTCCCCGAGCGAGATGCCGATTCCCGCGTTCGCGCCGAGGAGGCAGCCCTCGCCGATCGAGATGACCTCGCTGCCGCCACCCGACAGCGTGCCCATGATCGACGCGCCGCCGCCGACGTCCGAGCCGTCGCCGACCACGACGCCGGCGGAGATCCGGCCCTCGACCATCGAGGCGCCGAGCGTCCCGGCGTTGAAGTTCACGAAGCCCTCGTGCATCACCGTCGTGCCCTCGGCGAGGTGCGCGCCGAGCCGCACGCGGTCGGCGTCGCCGATCCGGACGCCGCTCGGGACGACGTAGTCCGTCATCCGCGGGAACTTGTCGATCGAGGTCACGGCCACCGTGCGGCCCTCGGCCCGCAGTCGCAGGCGCACGTCCTCGAAGCCCTCGACCGCGCACGGACCCGCGGTCGTCCAGACGACGTTGCTCAGCAGGCCGAACTGCCCGTCGAGCGAGAGACCGTGGGGCCGCACGAGGCGGTGCGAGAGGAGGTGCAGACGGAGGTAGACGTCGTGGGCGTCGCGCGGCGCGCTGGCGAGGTCCTCGATGACCGTCGCGATCGCGATCGTCCGGACGCCGCGGCCGGCGTCGCGGCCGATCGACGCCGCGAGGGCGCCGCCGGCCGTCTCCGTCGCCCGGGCGAAGGAGACCTCGTGCGTCCCGCTGCCGCCCGGATGCCCGGTCGCGGCGATCGCCTCGGCGTCGAGCCCGAGGCGGGGCGCGGGGAAGAAGCTGTCCAGCACCCGGCCGTCGGCCTCGGCGATGGTCGCCAGGCCGATCGCCCAGGCACCGGTCTGCTGCTGCGTCGCGCTCACGCCCGCCAATCTAGTGCAGCCCGATCGGCGCACGTCCGGCGCCCGGCGAGCCCGCCGCGCCGGACCGGGGACGCGGGGTGGCTGCGCGCCGGTGGCCGCTGCTCGGCGTCCGGCACCACCGCGCCGACGACGGTCCCGGCTGCTCCGGCCGGTCCGCTGGTGGGCCCGGGGCCCGCGGGCCCCGCGCCGCGCCGTGCCCGTGCACGACGCGGCGGCCTCGGCCGGTCACCGGAGGCGGAGCGTCGTCCTGAGCGTCCGCCGTGCGATGCCCGAGCCGTTCACCGTCACGGCGACCCGGCTGCGCGCGGCGGCCCGTCGCGACGTGCGCAGCCGCAGCCGGACGACCCGGCGGCTGCCCGCAGCGATCGTGCCGACCCGGTAGGAGCGCCGCCCGGCGATCCCGCGCGGGAGCGACGCGCGCAGCACGACGCCGCGCGCACGCGACGATCCGTCGTTGCGCAGGACGACGCGGAGCACCGCGACGCGGCCGCGGCGGGTCACCGGGGCCCGGGCGATGGCGGTCGCCAGCTCGGGCGCGCCGAGGGTCTGCGGCACGGTCGGACGCGGGACCGGATCGGGCGCGACCGTGGTCGCCGGCGGCGAGGACGGCGCGCTCGACGACGGCGCCGGCGTCAGGAGCTTCCCGAGGAGCGGCAGCAGCGAGGACAGGAGCGACGAGCCGCCCGACGAGGCCTGCGGCGTGGTCGTGGTGGGCTTCGCCGTGGTCGTGGTCGTCGGCTTCGCCGTGGTGGTCGTCGTCGGCGTCGTGGTCTCGGGCGTCGTCGTGGTCTCGGGCGTCGCCGGGGCCGTCTCGAGCTTGCCGGAGAGGCGCACGCCGGCGGTGGCCGGGAAGCCTGCCGTGTCGTTCAGGATGTCGCAGATGAAGCCCCCCGACGCGCCGCCCAGCGGCTCCGTCGACAGTCCGGCGAGGGCGAACGTCCCGTCGTCGGCGAGGGGCGCGCCGGCGAGCGGCACGGTCTCCGGCGGCGACGGCTTGCCTTTGGACGGCACGTCGACGGCGCCCGTGCCGAGAGCGATCGTCACGCCCGAGATCGTGCAGGTCGTGCCAAGCACGTCGATCGAGACGTCGAGCGGCACCTGGATCGGCGACACGACGGCTCCCGTGGACCGATCCACGCGCCCGGTCGCCGCGCCGGTCGGCGTGAGCGTGGCGTCGACCGAGAGTGGGAGCGGGTCCGTGATGCTGACGCTCGCCTTCGGCAGATCGATGCTCTCGCGCGGCACGTTGATCGTGCCGTCCGTCTCGATGGTCCCGCTGATCTTCGCGGGGGCGTCGGGGTTGACGACGCTCGTCGTCGGCAGGGCGCCGACCTTCAGCTGGCCGTCGTCGGCGGTGAACGTGAACGGTCCCGCCGGGACCGGTGCGGCGCCGGCGGACGCGGCGAGCGCGCCGGTGCCGACGCACGTGCAGACGCCGGCCACCAGGGCGATGGGGATACGCATGGACCTCTCTCCTTCCGGGGGATGCGCGTGAGCGCAGGAACGAGGACGGGCGCGAGCGCTCGGCCTCGTGGTCCTGTCGCGCCCGGGGCGCGAATGCCCCCTCCCCCGTCGTCCCGGCGCCCGCCGGAGGGGTCGCGCGAACGTCAGTCCAGCGCGGCGAGCGACGCCAGCAGCTCGGCGCTCGCCTCGGCGACGTAGACCGGGACGGCCCAGCCGGTCAGGTCGACGTGGAGGTCCTCGCCGACGTCGACCACGAGCTTGCCGCCGTCGAGGACGACGGTGACCTGCTCGCCCTCGCCGTCGGCGCCCCGGCCGCCTCCGGCGAGGGCGTAGGCCACCGCCGCGCCGGACGCGCCGGTCCCCGACGACATCGTCTCCCCCACGCCGCGCTCGAAGATCCGCGCGCGGATCCGCCCGGGCTCCAGCTCGGCGTACCACGAGACGTTCGTGCGGTTCGGGAACCGCGCGTGGTGCTCGATCGCGGGGCCGATCGCCGGCAGGTCGAGCGCCTCGAGCTCGTCGAGCGACCCGACGGCGATCGAGCACTGCGGGTTGCCGATCTTCACGTGCTGGAAGGACCAGTCGCGCTGCGCGCCGCCGCCGACGTCGGCGGTGAGCGTCCCGCGTCCGTCCGGGGCGCCGTCCGGCAGGTCGTCGCTGACGAGCGAGGCCCGGCCCATGTCGACCCGGCAGGTCGTCTCCGAGAGGATCGTCGGGCGGATCTCGCCGGCGACGGTCGTGATCGAGAACTGCCGTTGGTCGGTCCACCCGCGCCGGACGAGGTACATGATCGCCTCGCGGGCGCCGTTGCCCGACAGCTCGGCCTCCGACCCGTCCGGATTGAGGATCCGCAGCGCGGCCACCGTGCCGGACGTCGTCGGCGGCGCGAGCTCCAGTACGCCGTCGGCGCCGGGGCCCAGATGCGGGTCGCACAGGCGTTGCGCCCGGGCGGCCGTCAGCGGGAACGGCAGCCGCTCGCGCTCGACGATGAGGTAGTCGTTGCCGAGCGCCTGCCACTTCTCGAACCGCATCGGCGGCAGTGTAGTTGCGGGAGCGTCGCCACTCGGGCCCGACCGCGGCCCGACCGGGAAGCGTCGCTGGGCTCGCCTCGGGCGCGGCCGGCGCGTCTGCTGGGGTCCGGGCCGGCGGCGCGACGGTTCCCCGGCGCGGCCGCTCAGGAGCCGGCGAGCCAGGGCGCCGCGATCGCCCGGGCGACGGCGTCGACGTCGGAGGTCGCGTCGAGGTCGACGAGCTCGACGTCGGGGAGCTTCCGCATCCACGTGAGCTGCCGCTTGACGTAGCGCTTCGTGTCGCGCCGCATGCGGTCCTCGTCCCCGGCCAGGAGCGGCTCGAAGCCGTGCGCCTTGCGCGCGGTCGGCGAGGCGCCCGCGGCCGCGGCGGCCCGGACCTCGTCCGCCGCGCCGGCGGCGAGCATCGCGTCGATCCGGGCATCGATCCGCGTGCGGAGCACGTCGCGATCGCGCACGAGCCCGACGAGCCGGGTCGGGTGGCGGACGTCGTCGGTCCACAGGTGGTTCGGCGCGCCCTCCTCGGGTGGCGCCAGGGCGCCGATCTCGTGCAGCTCGAGCAGGCGCACGAGCCGCGAGCGGTCGGTCGGCGCGACCCGCGCGGCCGCCCACGGCGCCACGGCGGCGAGCCGCGCGTGCAGGTGCTCGGGGCCCTCGCGGTCGAGCTCCTCCTCGATCGCGGCGCGGACCGCCGGCGGGGCGGGCGGCCGGAGCGCCAGCGTCGTCAGCGCCGCGCGGAGGTAGAGCCCGGTCCCCCCGACGACGAGCGGCACGCGGCCGGCCGCCAGGGCGGCGTCGATCTCGGCGTGCGCGAGCTGGGCGTAGCGGCCCGCGGAGGTCTCCTCGGTGAGCGGCAGGATCGCGACGAGGCGGTGCTCGAGCTCGTCCTGCTCGAGCGCGTCGCGCGCGCCGGTCAAGGTCTCGATGCCGCGGTAGAGCTGCATCGCGTCGGCGGAGATCGCCACCGGGTCGTGGCCGCCGGACCGCAGCGCCCGGGCCACGGCGACGGCGATCGCCGTCTTGCCGACGGCGGTCGGACCGAAGATCGCGAGCACGGCTGGCGCAGTCACGGCCGCGAGTATGGTGCCTCGAATGCCCGTCGTCGCCACCGGCTTCTCCGCGGCGCCCGACCGCGCGGCCGGGACGACGCTCGCGGCGCGCCAGGCACGCACCGGTCTCGGCGACGCGCCGTGCGACCTCGCGCTCGTCTTCCTGTCGGGCACGTACCTCGAGGCGCCGGACGAGGTGCTCGAGCAGGTGGCCCGGGAGCTCCTGCCTCGCGAGCTGGCGGGGTGCACGTCGGGCGGCCTCGTCGCGGGCGGGCAGGAGCACGAGGGCGTCGACGGCATCGCGATCTGGACGATCTCCGCCGGCCATGGCGGAAACGTCGAGGTCTTCGAGCTGCGCACGCGCCCCGTCGAGGAGGGGCTGGCCCTCGTCGGGCTGCCCGATCCGGTCCCCGGCGCCGCGATGGTGCTCCTGGCCGACCCCTCCCATCTGCCGCTCGAGGGGACGCTCCGCGCCTTCGACGAGCACTTGCCCGGCGTGCCGCTGGTGGGCGGCGTGCCTTCCACGGTGCCGCCCGACGGCCGGCCGCTGCTGCGCGGCACGACGTCGACCGACGCGGCCGGACTGCTCGTCCGGTTCACGGGCCTGGAGATGCTGCCCCTCGTCTCGCAGGGCGCGCGGCCCATCGGCCCGGAGCTCGCGGTCACCGCGGGCGAGGGCGGGATCATCCACGAGCTCGCCGGCCGTCCCGCGATCGAGGCGCTGCGCGAGACCGTCGACGCCCTCGGACCCGAGGAGCAGGCGCGGATCCGCCACGGGTTGCTCCTCGGCCTCGTCGTCGGTCCCGGCCGGCCGGAGTACGGGTCCGGCGACTTCGTCGTCCGCGGCCTGGCGGGCGCGGACCCGCAGGCCGGCGCGATCGCGATCGGGGCGCCGGTCGAGGTCGGCCAGATCGCCCAGCTCCACGTTCGCGATCCGGAGTCCGCGAGCAGCGACCTCGACGAGGCCCTGCGGCTGCGCCGTGCGGCGGCCGGCTCGGCCGCGATCGCCGGGGCGCTCGCCTTCACCTGCAACGGTCGCGGCGCGGACATGTTCGGCCACGCCCACCACGACGCCGACGCGATCCAGCGCGAGCTGGGGCCCCTGCCCCTCGCGGGGATGATCTCGGCCGGCGAGATCGGACCCGTCGGTGGTCGCCCGTTCCTCCACGGGTTCACGACGACGATGGCGATCTTCCTGACCTGAGGCCCGCCCCGCGACGGGGCCTCGGACCCCGCGCCCAGGACGCCCGAGGCAGGACGCCCGGGAACGGCCCGCGTCCCGTCCTGCTCCCGACCCGGACCCGGACCCGGACCCGGACCCGGATACGGCACCAGGACGCCCGACGCAGGACGCCCGGAGGCGACGTTCGCCGGAGGACGACCGCGTAGGGTTCCGC
>JALRCL010000723.1 GCA_023268575.1 Patulibacter sp. | reverse complement strand
AGGAACCGTCTCGGCCCGACCTGCTGGCGGGAACATACCCCACTTCACCCCACTTCGCACCACCCGCATGGAACGGCGGCCCACTTCGGCCTACCAGCGCGTCCGGCGGAACACGTGTTCGCCCGTCGATGATCGGCTCTTTACCCCTTCAATACTGGTGATTCGCCCCTCGAAGAGTCGCCGTTGCATGATCGCTCCCACGCGATCGAACACCTGTTCGTCGACGGACGATCGAGGCGAAGAGGGCGCTCAACAGCCCAACGGTAGGCCGCAAGGTGGGGACGTCGACCGGCGCGGTGGGGCAAGGTGGGGCGCCTGGGTCGCCGGTGGGGCCGGCGACCGATCGCGCGTCGGTCCCGGCAGCGGCGCCGCGCTGCCCGAGCAGCCCGTACGATTCGCCCGGTCCCCCAGACCGGAGAGCCCATGACCAGCACCAGCACCAGTCCGACTCGCCGCCTTCGACGCGCACCGATGGCGTTCGCCCTCTCGGGCGCGCTCGCGCTCGCGGTCGCGGGTTGCGGGGGCGACGACGAGAAGACGACCTCCACGGGCGCCAGCCCGACGGCGCAGGGCGCGCCGCTGCAGCTCGCTCTCGCCGACGACGTGCCCGCGGGCGCGGCGGGCTTCGCCGAGGCGACGATCCGCCCGAGCGGCTCGACGAAGGCCGGGATCGAGGAGCTGACGAGCGCGTTCGGCGTGACCGACCCGGGCCCGGCCCTCATCAAGGCCCTGGACCTCGACGACGAGGACCTCGCGGGCGGCGCGAGCTTCGAGGACGCGATCATCCCCTTCCTCGGGGACCAGATCGGCGGCTTCGTCGTCCGCGATCCCGCCAGCCGTGGGAAGACGGAGTCGGCGGCGGCGTTCGTCGCGACGGTTCGCGACGCGGCCGGCCTGCGCAAGGGCCTGCAGAAGGAGCTCGACGAGGGCACGAAGCGCGAGCTCGACGGGCAGACCTACTACCAGGGCCCCGGCAGCGACAAGGACACCGCCGTCTGGATCGGTGACGAGACGTTCGCCGTCGGCCAGGTCCCGGCCGTCGAGGCCGCGATCAAGGCCGGCCCGGGGGCCGACCTCGCCGGCAACGACCGCTTCAAGAAGGCCGTCGAGCAGGTCCGGACCGAGGATCTCCTCGGCGGGGGCTACGTCGACCTGCAGCAGGCCGACGTCCTGAACTCCGTCATCGGCGACGTGACGAACTCGGGCGAGCGCCAGGCGCGCCTGCGCCGGCAGCTGCGCCAGCTGGAGCGCTCGGGCGGCTCGGCCGCGGTGCCGGGCCTGGAGCGCGGCCTGGGCAGCCTCTCGAGCCTCGGTGGCGACACGCTGCCGAAGATCGACGCGGCGATCGCGATGGGCCTCGAGCTGCGCTCGGGCCGGATCCGCCTGCAGGTCGGTGGCACGCAGCCCGAGGGCCTCGCGGCGCCGACGGGGGACTCCGAGGACGAGCTCGCGAACCTGCCGGCCGGCTCCTGGCTGGCGGCGGGCCTCGGCGGCTTCCAGCAGGCGTTCAAGAGCTACGGCACGCTGCTCGGCGGCTCCGGGACGGGCACGACGTCGACCCCGACGCCGGCGGCCGATCCGAAGGCGCTGCTGGGCCAGTTGCGGCAGCTGACGGGGATCAACATCCCGGACTCGCTGCTCGACGCGCTCGGCGGCCTGGAGTCCGGCGCGATCGCGGTGCGTGGTGACAGCATCACGTCGATCGGCGGCGCGGTCGTCCTGCGCGCGAAGGACGCGGCGGGCGCCTCGACGATCCTCGACCAGCTCCGCGCGGTCGTGCAGCAGACGCTGCCGCTGCGCTTCCAGGAGCGCTCGATCACCGGTGCCGACAAGGGCGTCGTGGCCCAGTTCCCGGGCGCGCCGTTCCTCATCGCCGCGGGCGTGAAGGGCGATCGCCTGGCGATCGGCCTGGGCACCGACGCGGTCGGCAACGCGCTGACCCCGTCGAGCAAGCTCGGCGACGATCCGGTCTACGGCCAGGCGCAGGAACTCCTGGGCGGCAAGAAGCCGACGGCGCTGATCGACGCGACGAAGATCTCGCAGTTCCTCCAGAGCCTGCCGATCGACGAGCTGCGCGACCGCGAGGGCCAGATGGTCCTCTCCGTCCTGCAGCGCCTGAAGCTCCTCAGCGTCGGCGGCACCTCGAGCGGCTCGACGTTCAACTCGACGCTCGCGCTGAGCTACGCCCCGGGCACGTCCGGCGGCACGGGCGGCACCGGGACGACGACCACCCCGTGAGGCCCCGGGGGGCGCGCCGCGGCGCGCCCCCGCCTCCCGCTCACCGCTGCACCGCGAGCAGGGCCGCGGCGATGAGCAGCATCACCGAGGGCACGAGCAGCAGCGCGACGACGAGCTGGACCTTCGGCGCCGCACGCGCGGCGGCGTCGATCGCCTGCCGGGCGCGCCGCTCGCGCAGGTCCTCGGCCAGTGCGCGGAGTCCGTCGTCGGCCGCCGCCCCCTGACGGTGGGCCCGCGCGAGCAGCGCGGTGAGCTCGATCGCCCCGTCGGCCGGGCAGCGCCGGCGCAGCTGCTCGAGCGTCGGCTGCACCGGCACGCCGACGCGGACCTCCGCCGCCGCGCGCCGCAGCTCGGCGGCGAGCGTGCCCTGGTGGTGCGCGCCGACGGCGGCGAGCGCCTCCGGGACCGACCGTCCGCCGCCGAGCGCGATCCGCAGCAGGTCGATCGCGTCGGGCAGCGTCGTGAGCATCTCGGTGCTGCGCAGGCGGATCCGCCGGGCGATGATCGCCTCCGGCGCCAGAGCGATCGCGGCCGGCAGCGCGATGCTCAGCAGGACCCCCGCCGCGCCCGCGAGCGGCACGACGACGAGCCACGACGCCCCGGCGACCACGGCTGCCGCCCCACGGATCGCCTGGAGGTCCGCCGGCCGGAGGTCCGGCGACAGCCCGGCGGCGTCCAGGCGCTCCGCCGCGTCCCGTGGCAGCGGCATCCGCGGGGCGAGGCGTCCACCGAGGCGTCGGGCGAGCCGCAGCAGCCGGTCGCCGCGTCCACCGACCGGCCGCCGAGCGGCCCGCGCCGCGAGCAGCTCGCCGGCGGCGGCACCCGCCGCCGCACCCGCGGCACCTGCCAGGAGGATCGCGATCACCGCGCCCGCCCCCGCACCCGTCGCCGTGGTCCTCGACCGGTCGCCTGCCCGGCGGTCATCGCGCGAGCTCCGCGGTCAGTCGCCGCACCGCGACCATCGCCGCGACCTGGAGGACGACGGCGAGCAGGACGAGGCCCACGCCGATCGCGTCGGCGGTGACGGCGCGGATCGCATCGGGCGCGAGCACCGCGACCGCGACGGCGATGAGGACCGGCAGGCCCCCGACGATCCGCGCCGCGGTCCGTGCCTGGACCGTGGCGCTCTCGGCCTCCGCCGTCGCGCGCCGGCGGCGCTCGAGGGCGTCGGCCTGTCCGCGCAGGACCGCGGCGAGCTCGCCGCCCGCCTCGCCGTGCAGCAGCAGCCCGGCGACAAGTGCGACGTGGGCGTGGTCCCCGGTGCGTCGCCGCCAGGCGACGACCGAGGTGGTGAGCGGGTCCCCGGCACGGAGGCGCGCCGCGACGACCTGGAGCTCCCGACCGGCGGCCCCCGGTGGGCCGGTGGTGGCGGCCTCGACGATCGCGCCGCGGACCGGGGCGCCGGCGTCGAGCCCGTCGGCGATCGCACGAGCCACGAGCGGCGCGCCGTCGCGCAGCGCGCGCCGCCGGCGCTCCTGGTGCCGCCGCCGGGCCGCGCGCACCGCCGGTGGGCCCAGCGCGAGGACGAGCCCGGGAACGATCGCGCCGAGGAGCAGGAGCAGCCCGCCGAAGACCGCAAGGGCCGCGACCACCGCGGGGCGCTCGAGCGCAGCGAGGCTCGGGGCCAGCCGCTCCCGCTGCAGCGCGCGGCGGGCCGCCGGCATCGCGAGCACCAGCAGGTCGATCGCCGCGGCCGCGGCGAGCGTCGCCGCGACCGCCATCGTCAGGCCGGTGCCGCTCATGCTGCTCCCGCCTGCGCGACCCCGTGGGTCGGGGTCACGCGGGCTCCCCCACGTCGACCGGGACGGTCCGCCATCCCTGCCCGGCCGCGACGACGCGCTGGGCGCCGATCACCCGCCGCGAGCCGTCCGCGAGCCGGGCCTGCTGCAGGACGAGCCCGATCGCGTCGCCGACGAGCCGGCGTACCGCGGCGTGCGGCAGCCCGGAGTCGGCCATGAGGCAGAGCGTCTCGAGCCGTCGCAGCGCCGACTCCGGCGAGCGGGCGTGGATCGTCGAGAGCGAGCCGTCGTGCCCGGTCGTCATCGCGAGCACCATGTCGAGCGCCTCGCCCCCGCGGACCTCGCCGACGACGATCCGGTCCGGGCGCATCCGCAGGGCGTTGCGGACGAGGTCGCGGATCGCGATCGCGCCCTGGCCGTCGCCCCGGGCGGCTCGCGCCTCGAGCCGCACGACGTGCGGCTGGGCGAGCCGCAGCTCGGCGGTGTCCTCGACGGTGACGATCCGCTCGCCCGGGTCGAGCAGTCCGGCGATCGCGGCGAGCGTCGTCGTCTTCCCCGCACCGGTGCCGCCGCTGACGAGGATCGAGCGGCGGTCCCGCACCGCCCCGGCGATCGCCTCGGCGAGCGCAGGCGTCCACGTGCCGCGCGCGACGAGCTCGTCCGCCGTCCACGTGCGGTCGCGGAAGCGCCGGATCGTCAC
>JALRCL010000716.1 GCA_023268575.1 Patulibacter sp. | reverse complement strand
CGTAGCGCTTGGCCTCGTCGTAGACGCCGCGGGGCCCGATCGGGTTCACGTGGCCCCAGTACTCCTCCGACTGCGGGTGGACCTGCGGGTCGCCGTAGACCTCGCTCGTCGAGAAGAGGAGGAACCGCGCGCGGTGCGCCTTGGCGAGGCCGAGGGCGTGGTGGGTGCCGTGCGAGCCGACCTTCAGCGTGTGCAGCGGCAGGCGCAGGTAGTCGATCGGCGACGCGGGCGAGGCGGCGTGGTAGACGACGTCGACCGGCTCGTCGACGAAGAACGGCTGGACGATGTCGACCTGGCGGAACTCGAACTCCGGCCGGCGGATGTGCGCGATGTTGCGCAGGGAGCCCGTCTCGAGGTTGTCGACGCAGATGACGCGGTGCCCCCGCGAGAGCAGCTCGTCGCAGAGGTGGGAGCCGAGGAACCCCGCTCCGCCGGTCACCAGACAGGTCGCCATGGGCGGCAACGCTAGCGGGCGCCCGCGCGCCGGGCGATCGGGGCCTAGCGGCGTGCGGCCTTGAAGGCCTTCTTCGGGATCTTCTCGGCCGGGACGTACTCCCGGCGCGACAGCCGCTCGGCGAGGTCGGCCCGCTCCAGCCGCTTCCAGACCACCGGGCACTTCTTGCAGCGCGGCTCGCTCTTGCAGCACTTCTTCTTCGTGACGATCGTCGAGCCCATGCGCCTGTCCTCCAGGGTACCCCGGTGCGGCCCTGGCGACGCCCCGGCGGACGAGCGACGTGCCGCGCGCGGCGACGAGCTACGTGGCTCGTCCGGCGGCGGGATATCGTGCGGGCCATGCCCGCGCCCGCCTTCGTCGACGCGCTCAACGAGCAGATCGCCAACGAGTTCGCCGCCAGCCAGCAGTACGTCGCGGTGGCGGTCCACTACGACGCCGACACGCTGCCTCGCCTCGCCGCGTTCTTCTACCGCCAGGCCGTCGAGGAGCGCGGCCACGCGCTGAAGATGGTCCAGTACCTCATGGACCAGGACGCCGAGGTCGTGATCCCGGCCGTCGCCGCCCCGCGCAACGGGTTCGCCGACATCGTGGAGCCGATCCAGCTCGCCCTCGAGCAGGAGAAGCAGGTCACGCAGCAGATCGAGCGCCTGGCGAAGGTCGCCCGCGAGGCCGGCGACTACCAGTCCGAGCAGTTCATCCAGTGGTTCCTCAAGGAGCAGGTCGAGGAGGTCGCGACGATGTCCGACCTCCTCACGACCGTCGCGCGTGCGAAGGAGAACCCGCTCTGGGTCGAGGAGTTCCTCGCGCGCGAGAGCTTCGGCGGCGAGGGCGACGAGGCGGGCGCGCCGCCCACCGCCGGCGGCGACCGCTGAGCGCCGGGCGCCGCCGCCGCGGCGCCCATCCGAACGGACCCGCAGATCTCCGCGCCCCACGACAGCCCGAGCGCCGACGCGCGCGACGACCCCTGGTCGCGGCGGTTCGGGCTGCTCGTCGCCGGGCTCGTCGTCTTCGCGCTCGCGCTGCGCGTGGCGACGATCGACGTGCAGGGCCTGTGGCTCGACGAGATCTTCACCGTCAACGTCACGAACGGCGACGACCTCGGGCGGGTCTGGTCGCTCATCCGCCAGACGGAGAACACGCCGCCGCTCTACTACCTCCTCGGTTGGGGCTGGCGGCAGCTCGTCGGCAGCGGCGACGTCGACCTGCGCCTGCTCTCGGCGCTCGTCGGCGCCCTCGCGGTGTGGCCGACGGCGCTCCTCGCTCGCCGGCTCGCCGGCCCGCGTCACGGCGCCGTGGCCGGCGTGCTCGCCGGCCTGCTGCTCGCGGTCAACCCGCTGGCCCACTGGATGGGCCAGGAGGCGCGGACGTACGCGCTGCTCCTGCTGGTGGCGGGCGTCGCGTGGCTCGCCCTCCTCGCGGCGCTCGAGGAACCGTCCGCCGGCCGGCTCTGGCGCTGGGGCCTCGCCGCGGCGGTGCTGGCGTGGACCCACTACTTCGGCCTGCTCGTCCTCGGACTCGGCTGGGCGCTCGTGCTGCGTCGCGTGCAGGAGCCGGGCCGCCGTCGTCCGCCGCGTTCGGCGATCGGGCCGCTCGTGCTGTCGGGCGTCGCGGCGGCCGCGCTCGTGCCGATCGCCCTCGACCAGCAGTCGACGGGCATGTACAACGGCATCGCCTCGGGCGGCGGCCTGCTGGAGCGCACGCTCGCGGCGCCGAAGCAGTTCGCGGTCGGCTACGCCGCCCCCGTCGAGGACCCCCTGGGCTTCGGCGTGGCGCTCCTGCTTGCGGTCGTGCTGCTCGTCGGCTGGCGCGCGGCGCGGTCGGACGTCGGCGTGGCGCGGCGGGTGGCGCTCGTCGGCGGCCTGTCGGCCGTCGTGTGGCTCGTGCCCGAGCTCGCCGCGCTCGCGGGCTTCGACGTGGTCCTCAGCCGGAACCTCCTGCTGCTCATGCCGGCCCTGTGGGCGCTCGTCGGGCTCGCCGCCGCGACCGGACCGCGGTGGTCCCGTGTCCTGCTCGGGGTCGTCGTCGTGGTGCAGCTCGCCGTCATCGCCTGGGTCGCGGCGACGCCGGGCGCGCAGCGCGACGACTGGCGCGGCGCCCTGCGCGCGGCGGCGGTCGGCGGCGGTCCGCAGCTGCTGCTCGTGGACCGCGACCAGCTGCTGCCGGTCGTCCACTACGTGCCGGGCGCCTGGCGCCTGCCGACCTCGAGTCCCGAGGGCCGCGGGTTCCACTCGATCGCGGTGATCGACCGACCCGCCGCCCGTGGGCGGGACGTGCCCCGGGTCCGGCCGATCCCGCCGCCGCCCGTGCCGGGCATGCGCCTCGTGCGCGCGCAGGAGCGCCACGATCAGTGGCGGATCTACGTCTGGGCCGCGCCGGCTGCGGGCGCGACGGTGCCGGTCACCGCCCAGGACCTCTCGTCGCTGCGTCGCGCTGCGTCGAAGGCCGCCTACGTCGTGCCCTGAGCGCCGGTCGGGGCCTGCACCGGCGCGGGCCGTGGGCCGTGTCCCGCGGGCACGTCGCCTAGTCGCGCGGGTCCGGCGGCAACCGGCGCTGGCGGACCACGACGGCCACGATGCCGAGCACGACGAGCACGACGATGCTCGGGACGACCCAGCCCGGCGTCCCGTCGCCCTCGCCCGAGACGTCCTCGACCCCCGAGGACGGGGCGGCGGCGGGCGCCGCGTCGCTCGTGGTCGTGTCGGCGCCGCCCGGCGGGACGGCCTCGGTCGTGGTGGTCGGCGGCGTGGTGCCGCCGCTCGGCGCCGGCGCCTCCGGCGGGCCGGGCGGATCGCTGCGGTCGTTCGTCACCCGCAGCTCGCGCCCGGTGCTCAGCGTGACGTACGCGGCGACGTCCCAGTCCTGCCAGGAGCCCCGGTTCGCCGTGCGGATCTCCGCGTGGTGGATGCCGCGCTCGTCGCGCGCGGTCCGGACCCGGAACGCCCGCTCGCGCCCCTTCGGCCGGATCCAGTAGACGACCCGCGAGCCCGCACCGGAGCCCGCGCCGTCGAGCGTCGTGGAGAGGTCCGCGACCGGCGACCCGTCCGCGGCGGCCGCCTCCGTCCCCTGGACGAGGATCCGCACGCCGCCGCTGCCGCCCTGGGCGACGGTGATCCCGCCGTGGGCCGCGGCGCTCGCGGGGAGGCCGAGCGCCCCCGCGGCGAGGACCGCGGCGAGCGATCGGGCATCGACGAGCCGGCGCGCGCGCATGACCTGATCGTCGCAGGGCCCGGCGCGCGATGCCCGGTCTCAGAACCGGGGGAGCGTCGTCCAGCTCGACCGGAGCGGGTAGGCGCTGGCCGGCGAGCGGACCACGACGCGGTAGTTGCGCGCCCCGCGCCGGCCGCCGGTCGCGTCGTTCACCCGCACGACGTTCGCGCCGGCGCGGCCGCAGCGCTCGATCCGTCGCACGCGCCGCCAGCCGCCCGACCCACGGGCCTCGATGTCCACGTGCAGGCGCACCGCGCGGCGCAGGCGCACGGCGATCCGCATCCCGCGCCGGCCGAGCAGCGCGACGGCGACGCGCTCGAGCGGGCTGCTCGCCGTGCGCTCCGTCGCGCTCGCCCCGCACTGCGCGGCGTCGGTCGTCGTCGGCGTCGACGACCCGGAGGCCGTGCCCTTCACCGTGCGGCATCCGGTCACGCGGTCGAAGCGATCGCGGGTGATGGTGCCCGCGTAGCCGGCGGCGCACGAGATGACCTGCGGGCAGCCGTCGGCGGCGCGGACCTCGCCCGTGCCGCTGCCGAGGCGGACCGCGAGCGGGATCCAGGCGCAGACGCCGCTCCCGCCGCCGGCGAGCGTGTTGAACATGATCAGCGACGACTCGCCCGCCTCGGCAGCGTCGATCGTGACGTCGCGGAACCGCCGCATGTCGCAGCGCCAGGAAGCGAGCCGTCCGTCGACGGCGACGCAGCCGTCGGGCCCGGGGACGTACGCGGCTTCGTGGTCGACGATCCACAGGCACGGGACCGCCGCGCCGGCGAACGGCCCGTCGGCCGTCGGGTCCGCCGGGCAGCGGAGGTGCGGCAGCACGTTGATCTCGTCGCTCGTCCCGCGCAGGGTCCACGCCAGCGACGTGGTGCCGTCGGCGTTCGGTCGCGCGCTCAGCGTGCTGGACGCGGGGGCCGCGCGCGCCGCGCCCACGCTCGACAGCAGCAGCGCGAGCGCGAGGAGGAGCGCCGCGCCGGCCACGGTCGCGGCACGCGTGGTCGGAGCGCGCACCGCGCCAGGCTAGCGCCGCGCCGCCGTCGCCGATCCGGCGCTGGACAGCCGGCCGAACGCGGCGCCTCCCCCGGGTGGTGGGGTCCCGGCCGCGGCTCGCGCTCGCGGCCCGGGCCGGCCGGGCGTCGGGTCGCCGACGGACCGACTCGACGCCGCGCGCCGTCGCGCGGATAGCATCCGCGACCTCATGAGCCAGCGCCTGCAGTCGCCAGAGACGTTCGAGGAGAAGCTGGATCTCCTGCGTGACCTGCGCCACCAGGCGATCCACTCGGCCTCCGAGAAGGCCGTCGAGAAGCAGCACGCCAAGGGCAAGTACACCGCCCGGGAGCGGATCGAGAAGCTCCTCGACGAGGACTCCTTCCAGGAGCTCGACACGTTCGTCCGCCACCGGACGCACGACTTCGACATGCAGAAGCAGCGGCCGTGGGGCGACGCGGTCGTCACCGGTCACGGCACGATCGACGGCCGCCCGGTCGCGGTCTTCAGCCAGGACTTCACGGTCTTCGGCGGCTCGCTGTCCGAGGCGCATGCCGAGAAGATCTGCAAGGTCATGGACCACGCGATGAAGGCCGGCGCGCCCGTGATC
>JALRCL010000708.1 GCA_023268575.1 Patulibacter sp. | reverse complement strand
TCGGTCGCGCACGCCAACCCGCATCGCAACGAGGTCGTGGCCGGGGCCGACGACGCCGGAGGCTCGCCGCGCGACGCCGACGGCGCGTACGAGGACGACGGGGCGGCGACCGCGACGTTGGAGGCGCCGGCGCTGACGGTCTCCAAGACGCCCGACGGTGACGTCGTCCAGGCCGGCTCGGCCTCGCAGTACCGGATCACCGTCACCAACGGCGGATCGGTCCCGGCGCGCTCCGTCGTGGTGACCGACGCGCTCCCGTCGCAGCTGACCTACGCGCCCGGGACGGCGACCGCGGCACCGAGCGGCTTCGCGCCGACCGGGACGTGGTTCACGGAGACCGGCGCCAGCGCGCCGAGCCTCGCCTGGACCATCGCGGAGCTGCCGGCGGGGGCGAGCGTGACCATCACGCTGCCCGTCACCGTGCAGAACGGGCTGGCCAACGCCACCTCGATCCCGAACACCGCCACCGCGCGCTCGACCGAGGCACCGACCCCGGTCAGCGACCCGGGGGAGCTCGTCGTCGGGTCGGCGCCGAACTGGTCGACCTCTGCCAAGACGAGCACGCCGGCGACGGGCACCGCAGTGCAACCCAACGACCGGATCGACTACGTCCTTCGCGCGGTCAACAGCGGCAACGAGGACGCGACGAACGTCGTGCTGACCGACGAGGTCCCCACGCACGCCCGCTACGTCGCGGGCTCGGCCGCCGCGGCTCTGCCGGGCGGCGGCGCCACGGTCGTCGAGTACCGGGTCGCCGGCACCTACCAGGCCGCCGAGCCGGCCGATCCGGGTGACGTCGAGGCGCTGCGTTGGACGACCGCGCGCCTGGACGCCGGTGCCCCGGCGCTGCAGGTCGGGTTCGCCGTCACCGTCCGGCGTCCGACGCCCGACGGCACGGTGGTGCGCAACAACGCGCATCTCACGTCGCAGCAGACGCCGGGCGGCGTGACGCTCGGCCCGGTCGAGCACCCGGTGGGATCCGCCCCGCAGCTCACGTTGCAGAAGCGGGTCGACCACGGGGACCCCACCGTCCTCGGGACGCTGCCGACGAGCACCGACACCGTGCGCGACGTCCCGGTCGACGGCGGGGGCATCGCCTACACCCTGCGCGTGGAGAACACCGGCGACGCCGACGCCGCGGGCGTCGTGGTCGACGACGAGGTCCCGGCCGGGACCCGCCTGACGGCGGTGGCCGCACCCCCGACGGGCGCGACGGTCGGCTGCCGCCAGGCCGGTGCGGCGACCTTCGATCCCTGCCCGACGACGGCGGGGGCCCTGGCCACGGTCGAGGCGCTGCGCTGGACGTTCGCGACCCTCACGGTCGACGATCCGCAGCTGCTGCGGTTCGGCGTGGAGGCGATCCTGCCCCTGGCGCACGACAGCGAGACGGTGAGCAACGTCGCGCGGGTGACGGCCGGTGGCCTGCCCCCGGTGCCCTCGAACCCGGTGACGACGCTCCTGCACGGCTCGGCCGACCTGGCGGTGGAGAAGACCGGTCCGGCCGAGGCCCCGGCCGGCGCGACGGTCGCCTACCGGCTGCTGGTCACCAACCGCGGGCCGGCGACGGCCACCGCGGTGCAGCTGCGTGATCAGTTGCCGCCGGGCACGAGCTTCGTGTCGACGGGCAGCGATGCCGCCTGTCGGGCGGTCGGCGCCGACGTCGTCTGCGACGGCGGCGACCTGGCCCCCAACGCGCAGCGCGCCTTCGACGTGCAGGTCCGCCTCGAGCTCGGCGTGGCCGGGACGACCGTCGTCAACCGGGTCACCGCGGTGTCGCCGGACGAGCCCGACCCGCCCAGCGACGACGCGACGACGGTGGTCGGCAGAGCAGCGAACCTCTCGGTCGAGAAGCTGGGCCCGGCGACCGCGGAGTCCGATGGGGACATCGCGTGGACGCTCGTCGTCCGCAACGCGGGGCCCAACCCGGCCACCGATGCGACGGTCGTCGACACGCTGCCGGAGGGCGTCGAGCTCTCGTCCGTGAACCCGAGCGACGGGTGCACGGTCGCGGGCCGGACGCTCACCTGCCGGCTCGGGACGCTCGCCGTCGGCGGCGCGGTCCAGCGGACGGTCGTCGGACGCGTGAGCACGGGCCTCGTCGGTCGGACGATCGAGAACGTCGCTCGGGTCACCGCGGTCGAGCCCGATCCCGATCCGCGCGACGACCAGTCGACGGTCACGACGACGATCGGCCAGGGGCCGACCTCGCCGGTCGACCTGCGCACGACGAAGGAGCTCGTCTCCGGACCGCTGGCGGTCGGCGCGGTGGCGCGCTATCGCCTGACGGTGATCAACCGCGGCCCGACTCGGGCCACGGGGGTCCGCCTCGTCGACACGCCGTCGTTGGGCGTCGACGTCCGGGGCGTGCGTCCGAGCCAGGGGCGGTGCGACACGCAGGGGGGCACGGTCCGCTGCGACCTCGGCGACCTCGACGCCGGAGCGGTGGCGACGGTCCTCGTCGATCTCGTGCCGACCCAGCTGGGCACGCTGCGCAACGCGGCGTCCTCGACGGCCGACCAGCCGCTCGCGGCGGGCTCGGTCCTCGGCGCCCGAGCCGAGAAGCGCGCGCCGGTCACGACGCCCGCGACGCAGCTGCGCGTCACGAAGACCGCCGGCCGTCGCAGCGCGCGGTTCGGTCAGCGCGTCAGGTTCGCGATCCGGGTGCGCAACGTGGGCCGGTCCGCGGCGGTGAACGTCCGGGTCTGCGACCGCCCTCCGCGGGGGTTGACGTTCGTCCGGGCACCCGGGGCCCGCTACCAGCGCGGACGTGCCTGTTGGACGGTCCCGGTGCTGCCTCGGGGCGCGTCGCGCACCTTCCACGTCACCGCGCGCGTGGACCGCGTCAGCGGGACGCGGAGGATCCGCAACGTGGCCACGGCGAGCGCCCGGAACGCGCGTCAGGCGCGCGGTGACCGGGTGATCACCGTCCGTGGCCCCCGGAGCAGCCGGTCGGGAGGCGTGACCGGTTGATCCAGCCGGACCGTAGGCCGACGCGCCGGCGTGCCGCGGGACCCCTGGCCGCGCTGGCGTTGATCGGCGCGGCCATGGTGCCCGCGACGGCAGGCGCCGCGAGCGCCGCGTCGTCGGATCCACCGGCGTGGGTCCCGATCCCCGGTCCGGGAGCCGCGCCGGCGGGCGACCAGCCGCAGGCCGGCCACCCGTCGATCGCGGCGCCCGGACCGCGCGTCGGTGCGACGGTCGCGCGGATCGTCGTCCCCTCGCGCGCCCGCCTGCGCCTGCGCGCCGGGGGACCGCCGGGGCCGGTGCTGCGCACCACGACGGCGTGGTCGCGTCAGCCGCAGACGCTGCTCGTGCTGGCGGGCGCCCGGCACGCCGGACGCGACTGGGTGCGGGTGACGCTGCCGACCCGTCCGACGGGCGGCGCGGGCTGGATCCCGCGCGATCACGTCGTGCTCGCGCGGACCGCCTGGTGGATCGACGTCCGGCTCGGCGACCGGACCCTCGTGGTGCGCCGCGCCGGTCGTGTGCTGCGGCGCTTCCGCGTGGTCGTCGGCGCGCCGGTGACGCCGACGCCGACGGGGCTGTTCTCGCTCTGGGAGCGCAACCGGCAGGGCACGCCGGAGGCGTTCGTCGGCTCGTGGGTGCTGTCGCTGACGGCTCTCTCGCCGGTGCTCGAGGACTTCGGTGGGGGGCCGGGACGGATCGGCCTGCACGGACGCGGCGGGGCGAGCCTCGCCGATCCGCTCGGCAGTGCCCGCTCGCACGGCTGCATCCGCCTCTCCAACGCCGCGATCGGATGGCTGGCCGGGCGCCTGCCCGCCGGCGCGCCGGTGCGCATCCGCCGGTGAGCCGCCGGGTCCGGCACCGCGGCGGCCGACGCTGTCGGAGACGCCGGCTTCCTGCTACCTTGAGCCACGTCCATGGCTCTGCGCCTCGACCTCGCCCTCCTGCTTCTCCTCCCCCGCTAGGGGGAGCGATGCGTGGCGGCCGCTGAAGCCGCGAAACCAGAGCAGGCAGGAACGCAGGACGAGCACCGAAGGAGACCACGAGCCATGAACGCGATCACGAACGACCCGAACCGGGTCATCCTCTTCGACACGACCCTCCGCGACGGCGAGCAGTCGCCGGGCATCGCCCTGAACACGGGGGAGAAGCTCGAGATCGCGCAGCAGCTCGCGCGGCTCGGCGTCGACGTCATCGAAGCGGGGTTCCCGATCGCCTCGCCCGGCGACTTCGAGGCCGTCCAGGCGATCGCCCGCGCCGACTTCGCCGACGCGCCGGGCGCGCCGCCGGTGATCTGCGGCCTCGCCCGCGCCCAGGCGCCGGACATCGAGCGGGCGGGGGAGGCGCTGCGCGACGCGGCCGCCGACGGCCGGGCCCGGATCCACACCTTCATCTCGACGTCGGACATCCACATCGAGCACCAGATGCGCAACACGCGCGCTGACGTGCTCGAGGGAGCGAAGGCGGCCGTCGCGCACGCCCGCTCGCTCGTCGACGACGTCGAGTTCAGCCCGATGGACGCGACGCGCGCCGACGCGGAGTTCACCGCGCAGGTCCTCCAGATCGCGATCGACGAGGGCGCGACGACGATCAACGTCCCGGACACCGTCGGCTACGCGACGCCGGACGAGTACGCGGAGTTCCTGTCGAAGCTCTACGAGTTCACGCCCGGGCTGCGCGACGTCGTGCTCTCGGTGCACTGCCACGACGACCTCGGCCTGGCCGTCGCGAACTCGCTCGCCGGCCTGTCGGTCGGCGCGCGGCAGATCGAGTGCGCCGTCAACGGCATCGGCGAGCGCGCCGGCAACGCCTCGCTCGAGGAGGTCATCATGCTCCTCGAGACCCGCAAGGACCGCCTGGGCTTCTCGACCGGCGCGGCGACGCGGGAGATCGCGCGCACGAGCCGCCTGATCTCGCGCCTGACGGGCTACCCCGTCCAGCCGAACAAGGCGATCGTCGGGCGCAACGCGTTCAGCCACGAGTCCGGCATCCACCAGGACGGCGTCCTGAAGGACCGCTCGACCTTCGAGATCATGGACCCGGCTTCGATCGGGATCGACGACGCCAACCAGCTCGTTCTGGGCAAGCACTCGGGCCGCGCGGCGCTGAAGGACGCGCTGGAGAAGCTCGGCTACAAGCTCGACGGCCAAGCGCTGCGGCAGGCGTTCGACAGCTTCAAGCAGGTCGCCGACCGCAAGAAGCAGGTCACGGCGATGGACCTCGAGGCGCTCGTCACCGACGAGCTGCGCGAGGAGCTGACCGGCTTCCAGATGGAGAGCT
>JALRCL010000277.1 GCA_023268575.1 Patulibacter sp. | reverse complement strand
GGCTCGCCGGCTTCGATCAGGGCGGTCTGCCGGGCGATCTCGGCGTCGATACCCCGTTCGATGAAGCGGAACGAGTTCATGTTCTTCAGCTCGGTCTTGGTGCCGAGCTCGTCGCTTCCGGCCGGGCGCAGGGAGATGTTGGCGTCGCAGCGCAGCGAGCCTTCCTCCATGTTCACGTCGCTCACGCCGAGCTGGCGCAGCGTCTCGCGCAGGAGCCGCAGCCAGGCGGACGCCTGCTCCGCGGAGCGGATGTCCGGCCGCGTGACGATCTCCGCCAGCGGGGTCCCGCCGCGGTTGAAGTCCACGACCGAGGAGGTCGACCCGCCGATGCCGCCCGACGCGCCGGCGTGGTTGAGCTTCGCGGCGTCCTCCTCGAGGTGGACGCGCTCCAGCTCGACGTCGCCGAGTCGGCCGCCCGAGACGAGCGGCAGATCGAACTGGCTGATCTGGTAGCCCTTGGGCAGGTCGGGATAGAAGTAGTTCTTGCGGTGGAAGACCGACCGCGACGCGAGCTCGCCGCCGAAGGCGATGCCGATCATCAGGCCGAGCCGGACCGCCTCCTCGTTGACGACGGGCAGGGTGCCGGGCAGCCCGAGGCAGACCGGGCAGGTGCGGGTGTTCGGCGGCTCGCCGAACGACAGCTCGCACGGGCAGAACATCTTCGTCCGCGTCGCGAGCTGGACGTGGATCTCGAGGCCGATGACCGGCTCGTAGGCGACCGCGGTCGACGTGCTCATCGCGCCTGCTCCCCGCTCGCGGTGACGGTGGCTCGCGGCGCGCTGCCGTCGAAGCCGATCGCCTGCTCCAGCGCGTGGGCGGCGTCGAGGATCCGCGGCTCGCTGAACGCCGGGCCCGCGAGCTGCAGGCCGACCGGCAGGCCGTCGGCGAGTCCCGCGGGGATCGAGATCGCCGGGATGCCGGCCAGCGACACGGGGAGCGTCATGACGTCCTGGGCGTACATCGCGACCGGGTCGTCGGTCAGCGCGCCGAGCTCCCACGCCACGGACGGGCTCGTGGGGGTGGCGACGAGGTCGACGTCCTCGAAGGCCGCCCGGTAGTCCTCGACGATCTTCGTGCGGACCTGCTGGGCCCGCCCGTAGTACGCGTCGTAGTACCCCGACGACAGCGCGAAGGTGCCGAGCATGATCCGCCGCTTGACCTCGGCGCCGAAGCCGTCGTGGCGGGTCTTCGTGTAGAGGTCGACGAGGCCGTCGCCCGGCGCCTGCACGCGGTTGCCGTAGCGCACGCCGTCGAAGCGCGAGAGGTTCGAGGACGCCTCGGCCGGCGCGATGACGTAGTAGGCGGCCAGCGCGTGGCGGGCGTGCGGCAGCGTCACCTCGGAGACCGTGGCGCCGAGCGCCTCGGCGTGGCGCAGCGCGGCGTCGAAGGCCGCGCGGACGCCGGGCTCGACGCCGTCGGCCAGCAGCTCGGTCGGCACGCCGATCCGCACGCCGTCGAGGCGCTCGGCGCTCGGGATCCCGAGCGCCTCGGCGCCCTGCCAGCCGATCGACGTGGCGTCGCGCGGGTCGACGGTCCCCGAGCCCGCCTGCCCGCCGGCGCCGACCATCTGCTGCAGGAGGAGGGCCGTGTCGGCGACCGTCCGGCCGATCGGGCCGGCCTGGTCCAGCGACGAGGCGAACGCGATCATGCCGTAGCGCGAGACGG
>JALRCL010000680.1 GCA_023268575.1 Patulibacter sp. | reverse complement strand
GGTTCGAGCCCGGCTAGCTCCACCTAGACCGGAAAGCCGCTGCTTGCAGCGGCTTTCCGCGTTTCCAGGGGTTCCGTCCGCCGGCTCCCCCGTAGGCCCGTCGAGGGGTGGCGTAGCGCGGTGGCGTAGCACTCTCGCGCTACGCCGCGACGCGAAGAGCCCCGTGCACCTGCGCTCTGGCGGTTCGAGCCCTGTGGTTGCCGGCTTCGGTTTTGGGCGCTTCTTGGCGGCGATCGTGATCGACGACGGCCTGGTCTTTGGCGGTCGTTGCGCTCCTGCGGGACGTCCAGCGCGTGGTCGCGAACCCGCGCCGTGTGCTGTGTGGCCCTCGCATCGCCTTTCGACCAGGCGGGCACCAGATCGAAGCCGTGAGGAGATCCGTTGGCGTCTCGGGACAACCCCTGGACCAAGTGCACGTTCGACACGACCTCGCTGCCGCGGGTTCGAATCGAGGATCTTGACGGGCAACATCGGCAGCACGTCCGTCGGACGCCGTAGCTTGTGCGCGTGTCAGCCACGAGCAGCAGTCCAGCCGCTGGCGAGTCTCCGTGGCTCCTCGATCTCGCGACGGCGCAGGCGGACTCCGGCCCTGATCCAGCCCGTCCGGTCTATGACGATGAACGGCAGATGACCTACGTACGGGAGCCGGTCCGAAGACTGGCGATCGATTCCGCCTTGAGCGTCTCGACCAAGAAGGCGGATCGCGAGACAGGCGAGGACCAGAAGGGGTTTTGAGCGCTTCAGCCGTCCTCGTCATCACCAACGAGCGGGACGTCGGGGCGGACTTCCTGATCCGCGAGTTGGTTTCGCGACGCGTTCGTGTCGTTCGGCTCAATGCCGAGCGGGCACCGGACTGGTCGTTGACGATCAGCCCGAGCGGTGGGTGGACCGCACGGCGAGGCGAGCGCAGGATCACCTCGCAGGAATGCGTCGGTGTGTGGTGGCGCCGTCCCGAAGTCCCCTTCCTCGAGGGCGAGGCCGCCGAAGCGATCGCCGACCAGTGGCGTGCGTTCCTCTCCGCGCTCGCGCACCCGGCAGGACCCGTCTGGGTTTCCGCTCCCCAGAACATTCGACTGGCCGAGGACAAGATGCTCCAGCTACGCCGGGCGCGTGGGGCTGGTCTTCGCGTGCCGAGCACGATCTGGACCAACGACATCGTCGAAGCGCGGAGTTTTGTCGATCGCTGCGACGGCAGAGCCGTTGCCAAGTCGGTCGCGAGCGCGTGGTGGGAAGCAGCAGGCCAGGGGCGCTTCGTCTTCGCATCGCTGCTGGGCAGCGACGAGTTGCCCACCGCGCGGCGCCTGGGTGGCGCCCCGGTCTGCTTCCAGCAACCGATCTGGCCAAAGCGCGACATCCGCGTGACGGTCGTCGGCGAAACGGTGCTCAGCGCGATCCGTCATACGACAGCCGAAGAACCGCTCGACTGGCGCCTCGCAGCCGACGGCCCGTGGGCGCCCTACGCGCTTCCGCGCGATGTGGCCGAGGCGTGCGCCGATCTCGTCGGTGGCCTCGGCCTGCGTTTCGGTGGCATCGACCTGGCCCGCGACGAGTCCGGCGAGCACTGGTTCCTTGAGTTGAATCCGAATGGCGAGTGGGGCTGGCTGCAACGCGCGGGCCTGTCGATCGCTGAGGCGCTCGCCGACGTTCTGCTGTCCTAGAGCACGATGAAGAGGCCGCGCGCGCTCAACCTGTTCCGCCGGGTGCTCCTCAGCGAGACGTTGTGGCTGATCTTCCCGACGGTCGGAGCATTCGTCCTCAATCGCCTGTGCCTGCGCGAGCCGCGACGGCCACCAGCCCTACCTTCGAGCGACTGGTCGCGTCGAGAGCGCCACGCGCTGCTGACGAACAGCGAGGAGCGCAGGCGCAACCTCGAAGGCAAAGGGCCCGGCCTCGCGACGGTCAGCGCGATCGTCGTCGCAGCGGTACTCATCGCGATGACCGAGGGCTGGAACGCCAGCCACCCCGCTGGACGGACCGTCTTGGTCATCGCCGCCGTCTACG
>JALRCL010000672.1 GCA_023268575.1 Patulibacter sp. | reverse complement strand
CGGCGAAGCGGAGCGCCAGCTGGACGAGCGAGACGAGCCGCAGCCGCTCGGTCCCGACGAAGAACCACCCGGGGTTGATGCCCTGCACCACGCCGGTGACCCAGGCGATCGCGAGGACCTCCGGGTGCTCCCGGAAGCTCTCGACGAGCGGCAGGGTGGCCGCTGCGGCGGCGAGGACGAGGACCGCCAGCAGGAGGCGGGCGCCGAGCACCCGCGCGGCGATCTCGGCGAGCCGGTGCGGCGAGTGGCGGGCGACGGACGCGTCCCGACCCGCGGTGAACTCGAAGCCGTAGCTCACGACGAGCCCGAGGACGATCGCCGTCGACTGGCCCAGCGCGACGAGGCCGAAGCCCTCGTCGCCGAGGACCCGCGAGAGATACGGCAGCGACAGGAGCGGGACGAGGAACGTCGCGACCTGCACGCCGTAGAGCGCCAGGGCGTTCTGGGCGATCCGGTGCCCGACGAGCCGGCGCAGGCGGCCGCCGGGGCGGAGGCGGCTCATCCCGCCGCCGCCGGATCGCCCAGCGGTGCGAGCGGCTCCTTGTAGGGGTGCACGACGAGCACGCCCGCCTCGCGCAGGGCACGTGCCTCGGCGGCGGTGTAGCTCGGCTCGAAGCGGACGTGCGCGTAGAGATCGCCGTGCGCGTCGACGTCCTCGACGCGGAACCCGAGGTGGTGCACGAGCGTCGGCACGTAGAGCTCGTTGTAGATCCCGTCGGGGTGCTCCACGGCGACGTAGGCCGCCAGGGCCGCGCGCGTCATCGCGAAGCCGGTCCCGAGGCAGCCGTAGATCCGCGTCGGGTCCTCGCGGACCGACACGCGACGGAGGTGCTCCAGCAGCGTCGGATCGTCGCGGTAGCGCACGCGGTGCCACCAGTTCGTCGCCGTGCGATCGACGGCGGTCTTGCCGACGAGCCCGGCGCCGGTCCGCTCCAGCAGCGCCAGCACCGCCTCGTCGAGGCCCGGCGCGAGCGGCACCTGGTCGTACTCCAGGACGAGGATGGCGTCGATCTGCGGATCCGCCTCGAGCACCTCGTGCGCCGCCTCGAGGGCCTCGTCGTAGGTCTGGAACGTCGCGGCGGGCGAGCGCAGGCCGGGGTGGGCGAGGAAGCGCTTGCGGGGCCAGCGCACCGCTTCGAACCGCTCGGGCGTGCCGCCGTGGCAGAGCAGGATCGGGCCGGGGCAGAGCTTCTCGAGGTAGCCGAGGTGCTCGTCGACGGCGTCGGCCTCGAGGTGACTGACGACGACCTTCAGCAGCCGATCGCTCACGGGCGGCCGCCCTCCCGTATGCGGCGGCAGACGGACGCGTCGACGTGGCGGAAGCCGATCCGGGTCCGCGACTCGAAGTCGGCGCGCACGACCGGGACGAGGTCGCCGTCGGCGCCGAGCACCTTGATCTGCCCGCGCGACGAGTAGATCCAGGCGCGGAACAGCCGGCCGCCGCACGCCTCGCAGCGCTGCCACGGCGCGACGCGCACGAGCTGCCGGGTCACGCGGCCCTTCAGGGACTCGTCGCTCACGGCGGCGTATCGTAGAGCGCCCGATGGCCGATCACGAGCACGACGCGTTGCGCCTCGGGTACGTCGTCGTCGCGCACACCCGCCCAGCGCAGGTCGCGCGGCTCGTGGAGCGACTCAGCCGCGAGGGCGACCGGGTCTACCTGCACGTCGACCGCCGCGTGGACATCGCCCCGTTCCTGGCGGCCCTCGGGCCGGCCGGCGAGCGGTCATCGGTCGTGCTGCTGCCCCGGGTGCGCTGCCGCTGGGGGGGATGGGGGATCGTCGCGGCGACGCTCGCCGGGCTCCGGGCAGCGACGACCGGAACCGATCGCCCGGACCACCTGCTGCTGCTCAGCGGCCTGGACTACCCGGTCGCGCCGCGCGACCGGCTCGCCGCGCACCTGGCGGCCAGCGACGGCGCGATCTTCACCGAGGCCGAGCGGATGCCGGTCGCGGACCTGCCCGACGGCGGAGGCCTGGACCGACTCACGCGTCGGTACCTGCGTCCGGCGCGGGCGTGGTCGCTGCCGAACCGGCGGATCCCGTGGTGGCCCGAGCGGCGCCTGCCCGCCGGCCTGGAGCCCCACCACGGCTCCCAGTTCTGGTGCATGCCCCGCGAGGCGGCGGAGTGGATCCGGGACGAGCTCGACCGTCGCCCGGAGCTGGAGCGGTTCTGGGCGAGCTCGTTCGTCGCCGACGAGCACGCGATCCCGTCGCTGCTCATGAGCGGGCCGCTGCGCGACCGCGTCGCCGGGCACCACCTGCACCACATGCGCCACCCGCACGGCCAGTCGCATCCCGACCTGCTGCGCGCCGAGGACGTGGGGGAGCTGCGCGCGTCCGGTGCGTTCCTGGCGCGGAAGTTCGACGAGACGGTCCACCCCGGCGCGCTGGACGCGGTCGAGCGCGAGCTCCTCGACGTCTGAGCGGCGACGCCCCGGGCGCGCCGGGGGACGGCCCGTATGCTCCCGACCGATGCCCCGCCCCGACGAGGAGCCGGACCCCGCCGGATGGCACGACGCGGCCGGGCGCATCGGCGGGGTCGTGTGCCTCTCCACGGCCGACTGGGACGCCGAGCTGTGGACGAACAAGCAGCACCTCATGAGCCGGCTGAGCACCGTGGTGCCGGTCGTCTACGTCGAGTCGCTCGGCCTGCGCGAGCCGCGGCTCTCGCTGCGGGACCTGCGGCGGATCGTCGCCCGTCTGCGCCCCGGCCGCCGCGACGCGACCGCCGCCCCGTCCGCCCGGGCGGTGGCCGCGCCTGCCGGTGCGCGGCCGGCGGTGGTCGCCCCGCTCGTCGTGCCGCTGCACCGCTGGCGCTGGGTCCGGCGCCTGAACCGCCGGCTCGTGCGCCGGGCGCTCGCCGCCCGGGTGGCGGCGCTGCCCCGCCCGCGCGTGCTGTGGGCCTACAGCCCGCTGGCGATCGACGAGGTCGACGTCGAGGACTACGACCGCGTGCTCTTCCACTGCGTCGACGATCTGGCGACCATTCCCGGCGTCCCGTTCGCGGCCACCCGGGACATGGAGGCGCGCCTCGCCCAGCGCGCGGACGCGACGTTCGCGTCGGCCCCGGCGAGCGCCGACCGCCTGCGGCCGGTCGCCGGCGACCGCGTGACGCTGCTGCCGAACGTCGCCGACACGGCGCTCTTCGCCCGCGCGCTCGAGCCGGGCGAGCCGCCCGCGGACCTCGCCGCGGTCCCGCAGCCGCGGATCGTCTTCGCGGGAGCGCTGAGCGACCACAAGATCGACTGGGCGCTGCTGGAGGCGGTCGCCCGCGCCGCCCCGGACCTGCAGCTCGTGCTCATCGGCCCGGTCGGCGCGGAGCAGGCGATGGACGGCCACCGGCGCTTGGCGGACCTGCCGAACTGCCACCTGCTCGGCCCGCGGCCGCACGCCGTCCTGCCGGACTACCTGCGTGGCGCGACCGCGGCGATCGTCCCGTACGCCGTGAACGAGCACACCGCGAGCGTGTTCCCGATGAAGGTCTGGGAGTACCTCGCCAGCGGCGTACCGGTGGTCAGCACGTCGCTGCCGGCGATGGTCGACCTGCAGCCGCCGGTCCGCTTCGCCGACGATGCGCCGGCGTTCGTGCGGGCACTGCGCGAGGCACGCCGCGATCCGGTCGAGGACCGACGTCGCAGCGCGGCGGCGGCCGGCCACAGCTGGGAGGCGAACCTCGAGCGGATGCTCGTCGGCCTCGCCGCCGCACCGACCCGAACGGAGGCCCGGGCATGAGCGCCGGCCGCGTGATCCTCCTGGCCAGCACCGATCGCGACGGGGGAGCCGAGCAGTCGCTCGTGCGGCTCTACCGCGGGCTCGCGGACCGCGGGGAGGAGGTGCTGCTCGTCGGGCGCATGCCGCGCTGGGAGGAGGCGGGCCTGCCGATCCGGCCGATCGAGGTCGGGCCGAAGTGGAGCCGCTCGACGCTCGGGCGCTCGCTCCGGGGCGCGCGGGCGGACCGACGGGCCTTCCTCGACGCCGTCGCCGGAGAGCCGGTGCGGGCGTTCCACACGGTCTTCAAGCGCGAGCAGGTCCTGTTGACGCGCGCCCTGGCGCGGCGGGCACCGGTCGTGTGGTCCGAGCAGGGCCAGCTGCCGAGCACCGGCGCCCTCGGCGTCGCGCAGGCGCGGGCGTACGCCCTGGCCGCCCGTCATGTCGCGGGGATCGCGGCGGTCTCCTCGCTCGTCGTGCGCAGCCTCCCGGAGCCGGCCCGCTCGCGCGCCCGCGTCGTCCACAACGGGATCGACCTCTCCCGCTACCGCCCCGCCGACGCGGACGACCGGCGGGCGGCCCGAGCCGCGCTGGGCGTCGGCGGCGAGGGCCCGGTGCTCGCCTGGACCGGCCGCGTCGACGCGAGCAAGCGCGCGGCGCTCGCGGTGCGGGTCGCCGAGCAGCTGCCCGACGCCACGCTCCTCGTCGCCGGGGACGGGACCGAGCTGGCCGCCGTCCGGGAGGCCGCCGCTCGGCTGCCGGGCCGCGTCCACGTGCTCGGGGCCCTCAGCGACCCGAGCCCCGTCTACCGAGCAGCGGACGCGTTCCTCTTCACCTCCGACGGCCGCGGCGAGGGCCTGCCGACGGTCCTCATCGAGGCCGCGGCGACCGGCCTGCCGATCGTCGGGATGGACGACGGGGGCTACGACGAGCTCGTCCGCGACGCGGGCGGCGTCCTCTGCGCACCGGAGCCGGCGGCGATCGCCGCGGCCGTCCGGCCGTTCCTGCAGGGCACGGAGCCGCACGAGGCCGCGCTCGCGTGGGCCCGGACGTGCAGCGTCGAGGCGATGGTCGCCTCCTTCGCGGCGCTGCTGGACGAGACCGCGCCGCGCTGAGCGCGCCGGCGCCCGGGTCCGACCGGGGACGCGGCCGCTCAGCGGCGGCGGGCGGCGGGGCGGGCGAGCTGCTCGAGCACGTCGAGACGCCCCCACGCACCCGCGGCGCGCAGCGCCGGCCCGGCGCGCCGGACGTCGTCGGCGGGCGGCGGTTCGAGCGCCGCGGGCGCCCGGAGCCCGGCGTCGGCGGCGAACCAGCCGGTCGCGTCGGCGTCGCGCAGCACCTGGGCGGTCCAGGCACGGACGGCGAGCGAGCCGTGCGAGGCCGGCGACGGCACGCCGTGGGCCGCGACGGTCGCGGCGGGCACGAGCAGGTGGTCCGGGCCGGCGGCGGCGATCGGCAGGCGGCGCTGCGCCGCGGCGGCGATCTGGCGGTCCGGCCCGCTGCGGGCCCAGTCCGGCAGCGCGGCGCCGATCGGCACGCCCGCGGCGTCCAGCAGCGGGCCGGCGGCGAGCACGCCGCCGACGGCGCCCAGCGCGGCGAGGGCGGCGTCGGTCGGCACGACGCGCGGGCCGAGCAGCCACACGGCCGCGGCCCCGTCGCGCACCGCGTCCGCGAGGGCCCCGGCGCGCGCGGCGGCGCCGAGGGGCACGGGGCGCAGCTCGGCGCCCTCGAGCGCGGCCCCGGCTGCGGCGGCGGGATCGACGAGGACGACGATCATCGGACCGGGTCCCGGAGTCCGCGCCACGCCCCGCGCGCCACGATCCGCAGCCGCTGGGGCTCCGGTCGCGCGCCGAGGTACTCCCGCACCATGCCGGCCATCATCCGGGCGTACCGCAGCCGCTCCGGGGTCGTGAGGGCCGTGCCGCGCAGGAGCAGCAGCGAGTTGCGCACGAACCAGAAGAACCGGTCGCCGGCGGCGGACACCGGGTTGTGCGGCTTGGCGGTCGCGTGCTCGACCTCCGCCTCCGGCACGAAGTAGCCGTGACCGTCGCGCAGGATCCGGCCGGTGTACTCGAAGTCGTCGGTCCAGATGAAGTAATGGGCCAGCGGCAGGCCGTGCGCGGCGACGGCGTCGCGGTGCACGAGGGCCGAGACGAACGTCGTGTGGCGCAGCGGCAGCAGGCCGACGGCCGCGGCGGCGGCGACCTCCCGGCGCCGGCGCCACGCGAACCACGGCTCGTTCATCGGGTGCAGGCGGCCGTCTCGCCAGCGGACCGGGCCGGCGAGCACCTGCGGGCGCCGCGGTGCCCGCGCGGCGCCCTCCAGCAGCGCCGCGAGCGTTCCCGGGGCGACGAACGTGTCGTCGTCCATCAGCCAGATCCAGTCGTGCCCGGCCTCGGTCGCTCGTCGCACGCCCTCGGCGAACCCGCCCGCCCCGCCGACGTTCTCCTCGAGCCGGACGAGCTCGACCTCGGGAAACTCCTCGCGGACCATGCCGGCGGTCCCGTCGCTGCTCTGGTTGTCGACGACCAGCACGGCGTCGGTCGCGCGCTCCTGCGCCGCGAGCCGCTGCAGGCAGGTGCGCAGCAGCTCCCGCCGGTCGCGGGTGACGACGACGGCGCAGACCCGTTCTCGCACGTTGACCGGTGGCTCCGGCGTCTCTAGCTTCCCGGCGGACATGGCTTCAGACGGTGGTGGGGTTCCGACGGCGGTGGACGAGGCGGCGGTCGACGCGCAGCTCGAGCGGTTCAAGCCGCCAGAGCAGCTCCCACCCTTGCCGAAGGTCGGTCTGGGCACGCGACTCTACGCGGACGAGCGAGTACATCGCGTGGTTCCGGCGCCGATCGGCTTCGCGCTGGCCCGGGCGCGTGCCGAGTACCTCTGGCGGCGCAACGCGGGGCTGCGCGAGAACGCCCTGCGCTCGATGGAGTTCGTCGTGGGGCGCTCCTCGCGCAAGCACGAGGTGGAGGCGCTCGCGCAGCGCTACCTCGTGCAGACCGCGTACCGCAGCGAGGTCCTCTGGCGTCCGTGGCTCACCGGCAACCTGCCCGTGACCGGCGTCGAGCACCCGAAGGCGGCGTTGGCCCGGGGCAACGGCGCGATCCTGAACTTCATGCACCACGGCCCCTACGTCGGGCTGACGGTGTCGGTCGACAAGGTCGGCGTGCACGCCTACGCGGCCATCGCGCCGTTCTACTTCGAGGAGCCGACTCCGGGCTTCGCCGGTCATCGCGACCGCCAGCACGGCAAGTGCCTGGCCCGCGGTGCCCACACCTTCAGCGCGGCGGGTGGCTTTCCGCTCCTCACCGGGCTGCTGAAGGTCAACCGGTTCGTCGGCCTGAACACCGACTCGCCGGGCACGCTGGAGATGGACTTCCTCGGCCGGCGCGTGAAGGCGGCCTCCGGCGCCGCCAAGCTCTCGCTGAAGTACGGCTCGCCGATCGTGCCGGTCGTCGCACGCGACATCGGCAAGCCGGGGCGCGCGCGGATCGAGTTCCTGCCGCCGTTGTACCCCGAGGAGCACCCGGACCCCGAGCAGCTGCAGCAGGCGATCGCCGACGCGCACGCTCCGGCGATCCTCGCCTGGCCCGAGGCGCTCGAGTGGCCCCTGGATCGGTGGAAGCCCGCCGATCCGGAGGAGGCGCGCTACTTCGGCTTCGAGGGCTGAGCCCGGCCGGGACGGGCGCGCGGGACCGTCGCCGGCGACGGCCGCACCCGCTCCCGAGCCCCGACGTCCAGGTGCGTGCGCCGCAGGCGCCCGCGAGAGGCGGCGCCGCGGGGCGCTCAGGCGCGTAGCGCGACGCCGATGCGACCGTCGGCGTCCACGCGGCGGAACGGGCCGCCGTCGTCGGCGACCAGCCCGTCGAAGACCGCCTGGATGTCGGACCAGGCACCGGCGTCGACATCGTCGAGCACGAGCACGCCGCCGGGGCGCAGGAGGCGCGCGACGACCGTCAGCTCGTCCGACAGGTAGGACGCGTCGTGGTTGCCGTCGAGCAGCACGAGGTCGAAGCCTCCCGGCGCGAGATCCGCCAACCGGGGCAGCGCCTGGGCCGACGCGGCGCTCTCGTCCATCGCCTGCCACGGCGAGACGCCGTGGTCGTGCTCGTCGAGCCCGTCGTTGCCGAGGTTGCGCCCCAGCGAGTACGCCGTGATCGGCAACACGGCGTCGTCCAGCCCGAACGAGCGCAGCAGCGCCATCGCGTGGGCGGCCGGGTGCTCGATCCCGCGGTGGGCGACGTCGGGATCGACGGCCACGACGACCGAGCCGGGATCCACGGCGCGAACCGTCGCGGTCACGGCCGCGAGCGAGACGCCGAGGAAGTTGCCGACGTGCAGGGCGCGGATCGGTCCGCCGTCGCCCAGGAGCTCCCGGATCGACGCGTCGCAGCGCTGCAGCGACGCCTCGGGCATCGAGCCCCCGCGGATCTCGTCCTCGTCGATGCCGCGATCGATGAGGACCGAGACCGCGGCCTCGTAGTCCCACGCCAGGGCGTCACCGGCTGCGGCGGTGCGCTCGGCCTCTCGCAGCCGCTCCAGGCGGGTCTGCTGGCGCGCGGCGTCGGCGGCCTCCTTGGCGGCCACGGCGCGCTGGTGCTGGACCCGGCGGACGACGCCGTGGGGGAGGAGGTCGCGCAGCCGGTCGCTGCGCCGCGGGGCGCGATCGCTCATGCCGCCCCCGGCGCGCCGTCGCGGGCCAGGCCGTCGAGCAGCTGCTCGGCCGTGGTGAGCGCTTCGCGCATGCAGTCGTCCATGTCGATGTAGACGTAGTTCGCCAGGCGCCCGGCGAAGTGGACGCGCTCGGCGCCGACGATGCCGCGCAGGTGGTCCTGGTAGCGGTCGTTCAGCGCTCGGTTCTCGGGCAGCTCGATCGGATAGTGCCGGGAGGGGGCGCCGGTGAACTCGAAGCCCAGCACGGTGCCTTCGATCTGCTGGCCGGAGGCGTGCTTCGTCTCGTGGATCCGGATGAACGGGTAGCCCTCGCCGGGGTAGTTCACGACCATCGCGCCTTGGGCGTACTCGATGTGCGGGATGTGCACCGATCGGACATCGATCCCGCGCCACTCCAGGGCGCCGAGCTCGTTGGCGCAGAACTCGTCCAGGGGACAGGTCAGGACGACGAGGTCGGCCTGCTCCTCGCGCACGTGCCGGTCGAGCGTCTCGAGGGTCACGTCCACGCCGGTGCGCACCGTCACCCCCGGGGCACCGAACAGCCCGTCCAGGAGGTCGGTGTAGCCGTTGGGGCCCGCCGGCCAGCCCTGGTAGGGGTCCGGGAAGAGGTAGGGGTCGTTGTCCCAGCGGACCGAGACCCGCCGCGGCGCCCAGCTCGCCGAGAGCGTGCGGGCCGGACGACCCCACTGCTTCTCCGTGTAGGGGCGGATGTAGCGGTCGTACAGCGTGGGGCCCATGAGCTCCAGGCACCACTCCTCGAAGTTCGCCGCCTGGGCGCGCGCCTCCGCGTCGACGTCGCGGCGAGCCTCGAGCTCGGCCTTGATCTCCTCGCTGCGGCTCTGGGCGTCGATGTCCGAGAGGAGGATCGGCCAGTTGAGGATCTTGCCCTCGATGAGGATGTCGACGCGGTGCCGGTAGTCCCGGAACGGCGTCATCTCGTTGGCGAGGTTCCACACCTCCTCGTCCTCGGTGTGGAAGATGTGGGAGCCGTGGGGCTCGTAGAGCACGCCGCCCAGGTGGTCGGAGCGCACGAGGCCGCCGGTCTGCTCGGCCCGCTCCAGGACGGTGGACGCCACGCCGTCCTGCGCCAGGCGCCAGGCGAGGGTGGCCGCGGTCAGGCCGCCGCCGACGATGAGGGCTCGGGTCACGGTCGTTCCTTGCTCAGCGGCGGATGGCCAGCCCGAGGCCCAGGAGGGCCTGGCCGGTGCGGGCGTGGACGTCGGGGTACTGGTCGATGAACTCGAGGCAGGCGTAGCGGTCCGCCATGCCGTCCCGGATCTCGCGCCACACGGCGCCGACCCCCGGGACCATCTCGTTGGCGATGTCGTGGAACGCGAGGATCCGCGCGTGGGGCGCGAGCAGCTCGAAGTCGGCCCGGCAGCCGACCTCGCTGTGGTCGCCGTCGATCAGCGCGAGATCGATCGGCGCGCGCTGCTCGACGACCTTGCGGAACGCGGCGCTGCGGCTGTCGGCCGTCACGTGCTCGACCTCGCGGTGCTGCGCGGCGTAGCGGGCGAGCCCCGGGGCGGGCATGAGGTCCAGGCCCACCGCCCAGTCGATCGTCCCGAACCGCCGGAGGTACTCGACGGTGATCGCGAACGTCCCGCCGTGACGGGTACCGATCTCGAGGTAGCTCCCGATGCCGTGCTTGGAGAGCTCCACGAGGTAGGGCGCGAACTGCACGGGGTACTGCCAGTGCAGCAGCCCGCGACCGAGCGACGGGCGCAGCGCCTCCGGCCAGGTCTCGTCGGCCTCGTCGTTGAGCCCCAGGCGCGGCAGCAGCTCGGCGAGGCGCGCCGGGTCCTGGAGCTCGTCCAGGGGCGCGTCGCGCAGGAGCGCCAGCGGCTCGAGGTCGATGTCGCGGTTGGCGCCGTAGAGCTCGACGTGCTCGCGCGCCCGGCGGGCGTCGGCACGACGGCGGACGACCGCCTCGCGGACTGGTCGCGGCAGCGCGGACTTCACGGCGCTGCGCCAGGCACTGGTCATGTCGGGAACCTCCGGAGGGGGCCGCTGCCGGCGGCGACGAAGCCGATCAGCAACCAGGTGATGGGCGACAACGCGTAGTGCCCGCCGGTCAGCCACTGACCGAGGCCGACCACGAGCACGGCGACCACCGGCAGCATGTCCGGTCTCCCGGCGAAGTGCTGGCGGATGGTCGTCGTGAAGATCGAGACGACGAGGGCGAGGTACGTCAGCCCGCCGAGCAGGCCGAGACCCACGAACGCGTTCGAGATGTCGATCTCGGTCGGCAGGCCCTTGCCCTTGCCGCCGGAGAGCTTCGAGCCGGCCTGGTTCGTGGACCCGGTGCCGAGCCCGATCGGATCGCGGAAGCCGAGCTTCATCCCCTCGATCACGAGGTCGACGTGCAGCAGCAACGTCGAGTTCTCGGGGTTCAGCGGGTCGGAGAGGCCCCCGACCTGGCGCGACACGAGGTCGTTGCTCGACGTCTGCAGCCCCGAGCTCACGATCCGCACGGCGCCGAACGCCACGACGATCCCGACGAGCACGAGGGCGACGGCGACCGCCGGGCGCCGCGGCACGAGCGCGAGGATCAGGACGCACGCGAGGAGCGCGGTGATCGTGGCGCTGCGGATCGAGGAGAAGAAGAGCGCCACGAGCAGCACCGGCAGGCAAGCGAGCGCCCACGTCCGTCCCTCGACGCTGAGCGCGACGCACATCGCGGCGGCCGAGCCGACGAAGAGCGCGTACTCGGCGTTCGACGAGAACGTCCCGAACGCGCGGATCGAGTCCCCGACCCGGATCGACGAGTACCCCGCGACGTCGATCCACTCGCGGTCCCAGGACGGGAAGCCGATCTGGGTCTGCGCCAGGCCGTAGAGGGCGACGCCCGTGCCGGCGAGCACGAACATCGCCGTGAGCCGCCGGACGAGGTCGCGGCTCATCGCCTCGCGGCCGACGAAGAACCACAGCAGCGGGACGCCGACGAAGAGGAGCCCGCCGAGCCCCGCGAAGATCCCGCCGCCTCGCGGGTTCGCGCTCTGCACGAGCTCGATGGCGAGGAGCAGCAGCACGAGGTTCGAGAGACGGTCGCCGCCGAGTCGCCGACGCTCGAGCACGAAGAGCTGCGCGACGAGCAGGAAGACCACCGCGGGGCCGACGAGGACGAGCGGGTCGAACGCCTGCCATCCCGCGTAGGGGATGAGGATCCGTCGCAGGAGCGCCAGGACGATGAGCACGCCGAGCGACGCGAAGATCCCGACGCTGCGCCGCCAGGTGATGCACGCCCACAGCGCGAAGGTGATCGTCGCGGCGGTGAGGAGCCGCAGGAACAGCGGATCGCCCGCGATCACGGCGCCCCACAGCCCGCCGGCCAGGAGGATCGCGACCGCCTTGGCCAGGCGGTCGCGACCCGTGGCGCGGGCGGGCGAGGTGAGGACCGCGGGCGACGCCACCGCTCAGCGCGCGGTCGCGGTGTAGCTCGAGTAGTACGAGCTCTCGACCCGCGGGCCGAACGTCGCCACGACGCCGATGATCGGGATCCCGAGATCCTGGAGGTCGTCGCGCAGCGCCTCGAGCGCATCCCGGCTCTCCCGCCCGAGCCGCGCGACGATGATCACGCCGTCGACCTGCTTGGCCAGCGGGATCGGGTCGGCGACGATCCCGGCCGGAGGAGCGTCGAGCACGACGAAGTCGTAGTGGGCTTGCGACTCCTCGATCATTCGTCGCACCGGCGCGGAATCGAGCATCTCCGACGGATTGGGCGGCGGCGCGCCGCCGAGGAGCACCTCGACGCTGCCGTCGAGCTGGCGCGGATGGTCCTCGCCGTCCGGGTCGTCGGCGCGGTCCGTCTTCAGGAGGAAGCGCCCGCCGGGCGGCACCGGGGCCGGGTCGTCGGCGCCCAGCCACGTGCTGATGCCCTCCTCGCCGGGCAGCTCGAGGACCTCGGCCAGGCGCGGGCGGCGCAGGTCGGTCTCCACGAGCAGGACGTCGTCGCCGACGCCGGCGGCGGCGAGCGCGAGGTGCAGGGAGACGGTCGTCTTGCCGCTCGTGGGGGAGGCGGAGGTCACGAGGACGGAGTGGACGCTGCCGCCGCCCTGGTGACGCAGCGTCGTGCGGAGGCGGCGGAACGCCTCGGCCTCCGCGCCGTCCAGCCCCAGCCGCCAGCCGTCGTCGGCCTTGAGCACCGAGCTCTGGGGCACGGTGGCCAGGAGCTGCAGGCCCAGGTCGCGGGCGAGGTCCTCCGGGCGCCGGTAGCGCCGGTCCAGCTGCTCGGCCGCGAGCGCGAAGGCGAGGCCGAGGATGAGCCCGAGGATGAGCCCGAGGATCGCGTTCGTCACCGGCTTCGGTGCGGCCGGCGAGTCCGGCTCCACGGCCGGCTGCGCGATCTCGGCGTCGCCGGAGCGGACGGTGTCGAGGACCTGGAGCTTGTCGAGGTTGCGCTGCTGCGTGCGCAGCTCGCGACGGTTCTCCTCGTCGGCCGAGTTCGCGTCCTCCTCCAGCGCCTCGATCCGACGCTCGAGGGCCCGGATCGCCCGGCGGACCTGCTGGCGCACCGCGTCGCGCCGGTAGGCGACGAACTCGCTGCCCATCGTGTTGGCGATGCGCGTCGCCTCGCGCGCCGTCGTCGCCGAGCCGGTGATCGTCGCGAGGTTCGAGGTGCCCTCGGTCCCGATCTTCACCCGCGACTCGAGGTCGTCGGCGGTGTAGGGCGGGCCGAGGCGCGCCGCGGC